>CAJPTS010000031.1 GCA_905373625.1 Bacteroidia bacterium | reverse complement strand
GAACCTTGTACCTTGTACCTAGTACCTTGAACCTTGTACTTTGAACCTTGAACCTTGAACCTTGTACCTTGTACCTAGTACCTTGAACCTTGTACTTTGAACCTTGAACCTAAAATAAAATGTCCTACAACCATCGCAATTACGTAGAAACCTTTGCCAAAGAACACAGCCTTGCGTTCCACGCAGCAACACACTGGGACGACCTCCTCTCCTATTCACACATCCTACGCGATACACGCGAGGCTACCCTCATTGCAGACTTTGACGAGGCGTCTCAATTCGTTACGACAGACGACGACTCTATTTTTACGCGCACCACCTATAACGTCTTCTGTTTCACACCTGCCGAGGTAGGTAATATCAGCACTGCACCAGAGGCACAACACCAAGCCCGAGAGATTTTAGACGAGTTCGTACGCACCCTCCTGCGCGATGCACACACAGGCGAAGCAGGACTCCGACACCTCGACCGCTCCTCCGTGGAGATTAACACCATGGGCATGCTCGGCGACTGGTCATTTGGCGTCTCCGTCTCCTATACCATCATAAACCCATTTTGCTTTTAGCCCCCCACAGGCGCTAAAAGCAAGGTACGAGGTACAAGGCTTTGATAGGTACAAGGTACAAGGTACGAGGTACACGACAAGCTATTATAATTTGGGTTTTACTTTGAACTTTGAACCTCGTACCTTGAACCTGATAAAGCTTTGGACTTTGAACTTTGAACCTCGTACTTTGAACCTGAAGAAGCTTTGGACTTTGGACTTTGAACCTTGTACTTTGAACCTTGTACCTTGTACCTGATGAATATCGAAACCCTCCGCACCCTATATCTCCGTTACGAAGGAGAGTTACCGCCCCTCCTACGCCCCGAGAGCGAGGCAGACCCCGCACTGGTATATGATCTCCTCCTCAATGCCGTACAACGCCACACAGACGCACTCAGATTAAAAGACGACAGACGAGAGACGAGAGACGAAATAAAACCCGAATCGCAAGGTGTTCTCTCGTCTGTCGTCTCTAGTCTCTCGTCTCTAACCGACTCTCGCATTAAGATAAACGACCCCCGCCTAAATAATGCCCCGCAGAACGTCCTCTCCGCACGCGCCGAGATTAAACGCCTCATGCCACTAATCTCGCATCTGCATTTGCAACTCGTAGAAGCATCTAAGAAGACAGCCACACCACAACGCAACACCATGTGTAAAAACATCCGTCAGCGACTGGAAGAGATGATCACCCGCCGCACCGAATACTGGCAGATTATAGACGCCTACGCCGAAACGCTTCGCTAGGTACAAGGTACTAGGTACGAGGTACGAAGTTTCCTCAGGTACAAAGTACCAAGTACCAAGTAAACCCCAGATTATAATCGCTTGTCGCTGTGTTCTTTCGTCTTTCGTCTCTCGTCTCTCGTCTTTCGTCTCTCGTCTTTCGTCTCTCGTCTTTCGTCTCTCGTCTTTATTTATGCGCTTCGCGCACACCTAGTACTTTGAACTTCGTACTTTGTACCTTGTACCTGATGAAGCTTTGAACTTTGAACCTTAACTAAGATGCGTAAAGTAATATATCGTGATTACAGATCAATCGCAGGGGAAAACGACACTGCGGTTAAACGTATCAGCTCAATAGACAAAGTGGCCACATATTGGGCGCGAGAGCTTTTACAAAAATGGCTACGAGCACTAAAGGCGCATTATAGGCATGGACAGATGCGAAAACGCCTTCGATATGTAAAGCTATTAGTCGGTCCTGCAACCTTTTATGGAATTGAGATGACCCTAGGTAGAAGAGTGCGATATTATGGAATTTATATTTCCGAAGACCCATATATCCCCGAAGCGAATACAGACTATGCGCCTTGGGGATCGCCGCAATCGCGCCACTTCTTCTTTACTCGAGGTTTTTTCGACGAAGCATGGAGGGTTAAAAGTTATATAAAACGTCACATGTTAGCTTGTGTCAATGACCCCGACCAAATTTACGTTGAAGAAGTGTGGGCTTGTGAGGGGTTGGGCATTATGCGTAAGATGGCAGAAGACATAATAACGAAAGCAGGTGATTCTTTTCTCTTTGATTATTACTATATAAATGGCAAGAAATAAACCATCGGCGATCGTCATTGAAACGGGCGATGCACAGAAACAACTAGCTGCTCTCCAAGAGGCTGTAAAGAAGACGGGCGAAGTACTTGCCTCCTTCCGTAATAGTAAAGACGATAGTAAAAAGAAAGAGGCTAAAGTACAATACAATGAGGCAAAGCAGGCACTATATCTTTACCAACGCGAGTTACGCGAGACGGCACTCGCCGCAGGTAACCTAAATAGCTTGTCTTTTGGCGACCTCCTCTCGGCACAGCGAGAGCTGGAAATGAGCATTAAAAAGCTCGACCGCTCCTCCGCAGAATATAAGGAGAAGATGACGCAGATGCAGGGCGTAAAAAGCGCCATCGCAGAAGTGCGTGCCGAGATGAGTAAAGCGCAAGAGAAAACAAAAGAAGAAACGATCTCTATTGCAGATTTAGAGAAACAAGGAAAAAAACTCGCCGATCTCCCATTAGAAGATCTTACGCGTTTAGAAAAAGAACTCAGTGCCGAGATCGGAAAAAGCACAAGAGGAAGTAAAGAATTTATCGAGGCAAATAAAAATCTTATAGAAGTCCGCAGCCAGATTAGTAGCGTAAAAAACGAAATGAAAGAACTCGGCACAGTAACGCCTCCCGTGTCGTTCTTTCAGAAGATAAAATCTGGGGTCGCTGATTTTGGTAGCCAGCTCATTCACTTCCCAAAAAGCATTGGCGAAGCTGTTACGAAGGGGCTCGTGGCTATCAAAGATTTTACTCAGCAAGCCATCCGAGATTATAAAGACTTCCAAGATAAAAGTAAAAACCTCTCGGCGCTCACAGGTCTGCAAGGAGACGACATCGCATACTTAGAAAAGAAGGCGCGCGATCTCGCCGCAACAGCTACAGATACTGCCGCAGAAGTAGTCGACGCCTTTACGCTCATGGGAGGCGCAAAACCCGAACTTCTGAAGGATAAGGAAGCCCTCGCACAGACAACAGAAGCCGCACTCACCCTTGCTGCAGCCGCTAAGATGGACGCTAAAACCTCCGTGGAGAGTTTAGCAGCCACTATGAACCAATTCGGCGCACCAGCCGCCGAGGCTAATCGGTATATCAATGCTCTGGCAGCAGGCTCACAGAACGGCTCTGCGGCGGTAGATAGCATTGCGAAGTCTATTGTAAAATTTGGCGCGACAGCCTCCGCAGCAAATCTCTCCGTAGAGGAATCCGTAGGGCTGATTGAGACGCTTGCCGAGAAGGGTTTGAAAAACGAGGTGGCGGGTACGAAGCTAAACGGCGTACTACTGAATTTACAGACAGCAGCTAACCAAAATTTCAATCCTGCCGTAGTTGGTATGGCGCAAGCATTAGACAATCTCGCTGCCGCTAATCTTAGTACTGCCGAGAAGGTACAGCTCTTCGGAAAGGGTAACGTCGTGGCAGGGCAAATTCTCATAGAGAACCGAGAGAGTTTTAAGCGTCTGACAACAGAAGTAACGGGGACAAACACAGCCTATGAACAGGCAGCCATAAATACAGACACGCTCGCCGCCAAACAGAAGATAGCCAAAAACAGCATACAGAACCTCGGCATCGTTCTGGGCGAGAAGTTATTACCCTTCGTGTCTTTTATCTTTGAGAAGATAGCCAAAGTCGTAACCTTCATAACGCCCGTTATAGACTATCTCCAACCCGTATTTGATTTGTTCAAAAAAGTGTTTGCCCTAATCGGTAAATTCTTTGGTGCAATAAAAACAGGCGTCGTGTATCTACAAGAAAAAGTTTCTGGGCTTTTTGCGGGCTTCTCACAGTTCTTCTCCGTAGTAGGTAAGCTGTTTACCTTCGTTACCGAAGCACTCGACGACTTTACGCATTCTATGAAACGCAGCCTCGACGTCACAAAAGAATACAACAAAGAAGTGGCGCGAGAGCAGGCACAGCTTGATATGCTTGTTAGTGTGATTAAAGATAGTGCCGAGGGGAGTGAGGAACGCCGAGAGGCGATCGAACGCCTGAATAAACAGTATGGGAAGTATCTGCCCAGTCTGTTAACCGAAAAAAGTACGCTAGAGGAGGTAGAAACGGCTCAAAAAGCCGCGAACGAAGCCTTAAGGTATAATATAGCCTTGAAGACACAAGAAGAGAAGCTAACTGCCATACAAAGCGATGCGACAGAACGAGAGTTTGAACAACGACAACGCCTGAACGAAATACTTGCCGAGGCAGCTGGCGCAAATGCAGACATCGCACGAAAGGAACTCGAAGCCATTATCAATGACCCCGAGGGAGATAAGAAGCTCGAAGCCTTCCAACAAAAATGGAAGATAGACGACGGATGGTTTGGACCTGGCCTCGACAAAATCGTTAAGAAGATACGCACCATCAAAAACGACGCTGTAGAAGACCTCGGAAAGGTTAAAGAAGCCTTTGCAGGAATGCTTGCCGTAAAACCTGCCTTCCAAAAAGAAAGTGAAACGCCGACTACTGATAGCTCTGCAAAAGGTAAAGCCACACCGAACAATAGCTATTACCTTGAAAACGTAGAAGCCGAAGACGAGAACGGCAACACCGTCACGACCACGCGTTTGGTTAAGCGCGAGAGTGACAAAGCGAATGCGAAGACCGAGATTTGGGAAGAGTGGCGCAAGCGAGAGCTCTTAGCATTAAAAGAACATCTCCTAGCCGAAGAGCTCACACAGGAGGAATATCACCAACGCGAACAGGAGGTACAACTGACCTACCTAGTGGCAAAACGTACGGCACTCGAAGAGGCTGGGCAAAGTACCCTTGACCTCGACCAGCAAATATTAGATATGAAACTCTCGCAGCAACGCGAGTTCCGTAAACAGAACGAAGAGGAATGGAAAGAGAACGTTCAGTGGGCAGAGTCGCTTTGGGCAGATGCCACGGCTACTCTCGACGCTGATTTGAAGCATCAGCAAGCTCTCCGAGACGAGGCGCGCAAGAAGGAAAAAGCGCGTCGTGATCAGGAAGCAAAAGAACGCGAGGCAGCTAATGCGCGCGAGGTGGCGGAGTTCAAAAAGAAGTTTGAACAAATGCAGAACATCGGCGCAGCGGCAGGAGTACAAATCGCACAATTCGCATCCGATGCTAATTTTACGGCAAAGCAACTTAGCGCTAATTTGGCTGTCATGGCATTAGACGCTTTGCATATGGTGGTACGTCAAAGCATTGCAGCTATCTTTGCCCAGAGTATGGCGAGTGCCGAGAGTGTAGCCTCGTGGGGTATCGCAGGAGCAGTCAAAGCAGCAGCTCTTACGGCTTTGGTAGAAGGCGCATTTGCCACAGCGAAACGCTTCCTTGTACCACAGCATTTCGCAGGTACGCTATCAGAAGATATAACAAGCATACGCTACAACGTTCGTGGGGCGCAAGACGGCAGAGCGTATAGTGTTCCCTATCTGGGCGAGATTGAAGGCGTCCGCTACGTTGCACAGCCCGCCCTAATCTCCGAACGCGGTGGCGAGATTGTCATTGACGCTGCACGCTCTCGGCAGATACAATTGCGCTACCCTTGGTTATTAGAACAACTCCGTGCCGTTCCTCAATATGCAGAGGGGAGACTCTCCCCGCAGCGTACCCCAGCAACCACAGAAAACGAACTCGATATACAGAATAACACCTCTAACAATGCCATACTTTCACAAGAAATGCTCACCGTATTAGCAGACCTTAATAACTCAGTCGCTCTCCTGAGCGAACAACTCCGCGACCCGCTCCGCGCCTACCTCGACCGCGAAGAACTGTTTAACACCCTCGAAAGAAAACAGCAAATCGGATCTCTTTAGGTACTAGGTACAAGGTACGAAGTTCCCTCAGGTACGAGGTACAAGGTACGAAGTACCAAGTAAACCCCAGATTATAATCGCTTGTCGTGAACTTTGAACTTTGAACTTTGAACTTTGAACCTTGTACCTTGTACCTCGTACCTTGTACCTGAAATGGAAGACCTCTCACTCTCTACTGAGCGCCTCCTCGCGCACCTCTTCGAACCACAAGAAGATAAAGAACGACTCTCGGTAACCGACCGCGAGACAGTAGCACTATACGAGACTCTGTATACACAGTGGATGGAAAACGTGCACCTTACAGACGCCGAGATGGTAGCCTTTGCCATGAAAGAATTTAATTGCTCGCGGCGTACCGCATACCGTTACATAGCAAATACTAAGATAGCGCTCAGCACCGTACGCGCGGCAGGGCGTAATTGGTACAGACACACCGTCGTACAAATGCTCCTAAAAGCCTATGCCATGGCATTAGAAGAACGAAATATACGCGCCATGATAGCTGCCGCAGAAGGCATTGGTAAATACACAAACCTTGACAAGCCCGACGTCGAGGCCATCGAATGGGAAAAACTCTCCCCGCAGACGTTTGAACCCACGGCAGACACCGCCCTACTCGGCATTACAGAAGCCGAGCAGAGTAACTTCGACCTCCTCCGTCAGCAGTTGGAACGCAAATACAAGCTACCCGCCTCCCACCCCGCAGGCATTGTACTCGAAGTAGAATCAGAAGAAGCTCCGTAAACCCTTTCATTAGGTACTAGGTACAAGGTACGAAGTACAAAGTAAAACCCAGATTCTAATCGCTTTGCGCTGTATTCTCTCGTCTTTCGTCTTTCGTCTCTCGTCTCTATTTACGCGCTTCGCGCGGACTTTGGACTTTGAACTTTGAACCTGATGAAGCTTTGAACTTTGAAGATGATTTTCGTTTATGACATGCTCCGCGAGATTATAGGGCGAGACAACACCGCCCCATCGCCACACTTTTCCTGCCGATACGTAAAACGCACAGGGCAAGTAGCAGACATCGCCGATGCCCGCGTCATCCGCTTTGAGAAGGAGACAAACACCCTTCTGGTACGCACCCCCGGAGGCGCACGCGCATTAAAGATCTACGCCATCGTAGAATACAACCAACAAGACGTGTTTTTGTAGTGTACTGCGTACACTACAAAAAGTACAAGGTTCAAGGTACGAAGTACAAAGTATGCGCGAAGCGCATTACAGGCGGGGGTTTACTTTGAACTTTGGACTTTGAACTTTGGACTTTGAACCTGAAGAAGCTTTGAACCTTGAACTTTGGACTTTACTAAATATCATGTTGTGGAACGATTTGTCTTTTGAAACTCTCGCACGCCTCGGAAGTATTGCAGAGCGCGCTACAAACCTCCCCGCATTCCTAAAGCGCGCAGCCGAGATGATCTGTAACGTTACGATAGATTATAACTCGAAACGTAAGCAATACGAAGTCCGCCGTAAATGGAACTCGCCATTACAGACAGACCTACAACTCTCCCTATTAGGGTTACATGACTTCCTATACTCACTCTCATGGCTTCTCAATACCGAACGAACAGCAATAGAGAGCAAACGAACCAGACCACCCTTACGTACCCTGTGCGGCAAATACATCGCACCCGCCGAGAACTTTACAGACCTTACGTTTGGCGAGTTCCTCCTCGCAGAAGACCTCCTATTAGAGACGAGAGACGACAGACAAAAGACGAGAGATAACAGCCGAGAAGCGAGAGATGGAAGAGAAAAACTCAAAGCAGTGTGTAACATTCTGTCTGTATTGTACGCACCACGCACATCTGGAGGGTTACGCGTACCGATTACAGAACGAGACGCCGAGAGCATTGCCACCGAGATTTACAAAGAACTGAATAAAAAATGCTCCGAATGGGATTATACGCCCAGCGGCGTCGTAATAGCCTTCCTCTGGTGGTGGGACGCAAACCTCTCTGTATTACAGAATGCATTCCCAACACTCTTTTTAAGAAACGAAAGGCAAGAAATGAAAGAAACCAATGGTGATCAAGACAGAGGCGCTCGGGGGTTACCCTCAGACCTGTTATATCTCCTATGCGACGGCGATTTTACCAAACTCGAAACCATACGCAACACCAACCTCTGGGACGCCATGCGGCTTCTCCAAACGCATTTAGGTACTAGGTACTAGGTACAAGGTACGCGCGAAGCGCATTACAGGCGGGGGTTTACTTTGAACTTTGGACTTTGAACTTTGAACTTTGAACCTGAAGAAGCTTTGAACTTCGTACTTTGTACCTTGAACCTGATGAAGCTTTGAACTTGGAAATATGAAGTATTTCTTATTCTTTTCTTTGCTACTAAACGTAGTACTGTTCTGTATTTGCTTACAAACACCAAGTGTACCTCGTACTGTTACCGTTACAGACACCGTGGTGCGTATAGATACGCTGCGCATTGTACACGAAAGGCGTACCTTCGTTCCTCTTACCGAGAGCTCCGCCGCAGGACGCTTTTACCGAGATACCTACGCAGACTCCGTAAGCCACGTAACCATAGAAGATACCATCAGGAACGACAGTATTATTTGGCGACGCGTACGCGCAGACGTATACCGCGTGAGCGAAAAAATACAATCACACACCTATACGCTCACAAACGCCGACAACTCCCTATTGCAGAGGTTAGGAGGTATAAACATACCTAACCGACTCCGTTCGGCGGTCCCTGCGCCCGTGTGGGGGTATTTTGCGGGTATTCAGTACTCTCCGCAGCACGGCATAGGTATAGATGGCGGCATATATTACAGACGACTATATTTGGGCGGCTACGTAACAGACACATATGAGCGCAAAGGTCTCGCGTGGGGCATACGCGCAGGAGTGCGTTTTTAGCGCCCACGGTGCGCTAAAAACAAGGTACAAGGTACAAGGTACAAGGTACAAGGTACAAAGTAAAAAAATATGGTTTATGGTAAAGAACTAATGCGACGTTTTAGAGAGATTTGCATTTTTGCAATTATCTTACATATCTCTACGCAATCACTATGTATAGATAAGAATTCAGTCTCCGAGATAAACTGCGCATCGCGCAATATTTCTAACCAGTATTCTGTTTCAAGCCCTTCCTTATAAGCGATGGAAATTTTAGCGAAAAAATCCTTGTCACTCTGTGCACCACGAGACTCCGCGATATTTGCGCCGATAGATGTCCCACTGCGCAGGACTTGTTTAGACATCACACGCTCTCCTCTTTGCTCTGAAAGAACTTTGTATAGATTCACTACGCGGAGAGCAAATACGCGTGTTTTTGCTTCTATCACATTTTTACTCATCGCCACAAGATATATTTAAGTACAAACTACAAGGTCAAAAGTAATACCCAAATTATAATCGCTTGTCGTGTACTTCGTACCTTGTACCTTGAACCTGAAGAAGCCTTGTACTTCGTACCTTGTACCTTGAACCTGAAGAAGCCTTGTACTTCGTACCTTGTACCTTGAACCTGAAGAAGCCTTGTACTTTGTACCTTGTACCTTATTAAAATGCGAAGCATTTTTTTCAACCGCGCACAGATCGAATCTATGATCATAGGCGCAAAGAACGAATATATAATCGGCGGACGCGGACTCGGCAAATCAGAAGGGTTCGACGCACGCGTACTCCTGCGTAACATCTTTGCCATGCCGCGCTCGGCAGGCGCACTCCTCTCCCCCTCCTATACCAAGCTAAAAACGCAAACCTTCCCCGCCATTGCGAATGCGCTCAGCCGATGGGGGTATGCCGAGGGCATTCATTACTACGTAGGACGCCGACCACCGAATAGCGCTAACTTCCCCCGCCCCATTATCTCGCCGTTTGATTGGGGAAACGTCATTTCGTTTTTCACAGGAGCGATACTGCACATGGTAAGCTTCGATCGCCCCATGTCCACGAACTCACTCTCGCTCGACTATGTAATAGGACCCGAAGCCCGCTTCCTCTCACACGCTAAGATCGTAAACGAAGTCACGCCCGCCATTCGTGGTAACCGTAAATACTTCAAAGACTGCCCCTGGCACGGAGGCGCGTTTTATTCCACAGACATGCCCTCCGACGCCCGCGGATCGTGGATCCTCGCCAAAGAAAAAGACTGCGACCCAGAGTTAATAGCATACATACGCATTCTGTATGCACAAATGAAACAGGCAGAACAAGCCACACAATACGCCGATGCAACGCGTTTGCGAAATGCTCTCAATGCTGCACGAAGCAAAGCCACGTTTTTTAAGATATACTCAGCATTAGATAATTTAGAATTGCTGGGCGAAGAGTGGTTCTCACAACAGGAGCGCGATCTCCCCCCACACGTCTTCCAAACCTCGATACTCTCTCTCCCCGCACAGAGTACGCCAAATGCGTTTTACCCTAGTTTTGACGCCGTTGCCCTGTGTTACGAGCCCAAAGTATCAGCCTATGCAGAACAGGCAGCATTTACGCCGATAGGCTTTAACCCCGACTGCCGTTGGGATGGCGATATCGAACCCGATCTCCCGCTCGAAATAGCCCTCGACTATAACATCAGCATAAACACCCTCGTCGTGGGACAGCGTGTAGGGCGAGAGATGCGAACGCTGCGCGCCATGTGGGTAAAATCTCCGCAGACGCTCGAAGACCTAATCGGTAAATTCGTGGCATACTACGCATTTCACCCCGTACGCGACGTAGTATACTATTACGACGCCACAGCCGTAGCACGCGCAGCCAGTACGGGGTATAGCTATTCCGATATGATTATTCGTTTGTTAGAAGAAGGAGGCTTTTCTGTAACCGCCGTACACTTAGGACGCCCCATCCGTCACGACCTTAAGTTTAACTATATAAACTCCGCCTTTCGTGGCGATGGTTCTGACTTCCTCTCCCCGCGTTTTAACTCAGAAGCGTGTGACGACCTCATTACGGCGATAGAACTCGCAGGCTCGGTAGTCACCCGTCGCGGCTTCGGTAAAGACAAAAACCCCGAGAAGCGCTCAGACACCCCCGAGTTCCCCGACCAGCACAAAACGCACATCACCGATGCGTGGGACTCGCTTTTCATTGGTATGAACCTCTATGCGCCGAGCGCAGACGGCGAGGGCGTAGGCATACGCTTTAGCTAGAGACGAGAGACGAAAGACAAAAGACGAGAGAACCCACTCGAAGCGTTTCTCTCGTCTTTAATTAGTTTTGTGCGATTCGCTTTTTCATAGTTTTTTGGCTGCTCGCAACAATTTTACAGACCTCTTCTGTATCTCTATACAGAGACTGGAATTGTTCAACCGTTATAATATTCGCAGCATGTAACAATTTTAACCAATACAACGTCTCAAGCCCTTCCTTGTATGCGATTGAGATTTTGGATAAAAAATCCTTGTCACTCTGCGCACCAATCGCTTCTTGTACATTTGCGCCTATTGAAGTACCACAACGCAAGATCTGTTTTGATAGAACAAACTCTTTCTGTCCCTCTGCAAGATATTTATAAAGGTTAACCATCCGAACCGCCAGAGCAAAACTCTTATCTATAAGCGGATTGCTTTGCAACTGTTCAGCCATAACGCGTTAATCTTTCGTCTCTCGTCTCTCGTCTCTCGTCTTTCGTCTCTCGTCTTTCGTCTCTGTTTGTAGTTGCGTGTGTAGCTGTGCCAGCTCGGGGATGTTACCTAGCGTCGTGTGCTGCTGCCCAAGATTGATGTTCTGTATCTGGCGTTGCGTACTTTGCCCATCTTTATGCTCAGAACGAGGCTGCTCTCGGCGCTCACCCTCCTGATACGTACGCGCATGCGAGAGTACGATACGATGCGAGTTCTTATTAAACTCAAGTACCGCAAACGGAAGCTTCTCTTCTGCAAGAGGCATGCTACCGTCAGCCTTACGCAGATTCTTAGCCGTAGCAAAACCTTCCAAACCATACGGAAGCGCCACCGTACCACCCTTGTCCGAGATTTCTAATATCGTACCTTCGTGCGTAGTACCAGGCGCAAAGATTTGTTCGAAGACCTCCCACGGATTCTCTTCCAGCTGCTTGTGCCCTAAGGAGAGCTTCCTGTTCTCCTTCTCAACACCTAAGACCACCACCTCGATCGGCTCGCCTATCTTCGTAAACTGCTCTGGGTGTTTAATCTTCTTAGTCCACGACAAATCACTCACGTGTACCAAACCGTCAATGCCCTCTTCTACTTCTACGAAGATGCCAAACGCGGTAAAGTTGCGTACGTGCGCCACGTGTTTAGAACCGACAGGGTAACGCGTCTCAATGCCTTCCCACGGATCTGGCTTAAGCTGTTTGATGCCGAGAGACATCTTGCGCGCCTCGCGATCCAGTGCCAGAATCTTCGTATCAACCTCGTCTCCTACCTTAAGGAACTCCGATGCAGATTTTAGGCGCGGATTCCACGAAATCTCGCTCACGTGTACCAACCCCTCGACCCCAGGAGCAATCTCCACGAACGCCCCGTAATCCGTCACAAGAACAATCTTACCGTGTACCGTGTCGCCTTCCTTAATATTCGTATCGAGCGAATCCCACGGGTGAGGCGTCAGCTGTTTGATGCCGAGAGCAATGCGTTTTTTCTCTGGGTCGTATTCCAGTATAACCACGTTTAGTTTTTGGTCAAGTTCCACGACTTCGCTAGGGTGATTGATGCGTCCCCACGCGAGGTCTGTGATGTGCACAAGCCCGTCAACGCCGCCCAAATCTACAAATACGCCGTACGAGGTAATATTTTTAACCACACCCTCAAGCACTTGCCCTTTTTCGAGGTGCGAGATGATCTCCAGACGCTGTTGTTCGAGCTCAGCCTCAATGAGCGCCTTGTGCGACACGACGATGTTCTTATGTTCGTGGTTTATCTTAACCACCTTAAACTCCATGGTCTTCTCAAGGAAGATGTCGTAATCACGAATGGGGCGGATATCTATCTGCGATCCAGGCAGGAAGGCTTCGATGCCAAACACGTCGACAATCATACCACCCTTTGTACGGAATTTTATAAAGCCCTTTACGATCTCCTGATTCTCATATGCTGCGAGAACGCGATCCCATGCCTTAAGCGTACGCGCCTTGCGATGGCTAAGTATTAGCTGTCCGTGAGCGTCCTCCTGATTTTCTACGTACACCTCGACCTTATCTCCGATGGCCAGATCGGGCATATATCGGAACTCGTTAATAGAGACGATGCCTTCTGATTTGAAGCCGACGTTTATGATAACCTCGCGTTTATTAAGTCCCACGACTGTGCCTTCGGTGACCTCGTTCTCCGCGATAGAAGCGAGGCTACTTTCGTAGCTATGCAGATCGTGTTCTTTTTGTTCGGCGGGCGAGTTATTCTCTAACTCTTCCCAGTTCATCGAGCTGTCTCCCGTAAGGGGCGTGGCTGCGATGTGTTTTTTTTGTTCTTCGCTCATTCTAAACCTTTCCGTTACTAAGTTTGACAATATTTTTTCTTGCGCACAGCCCTGTATGTGTGCGGCATTCCGTACGCTAGAGATAGTGGCTTAAGAAAAAGGGTGGTATTTTTCTTGCCTATATTTTTGGAGTTTCACGAAATAGTGGTATTTTTGTACTGTGATGGTACAAAGTTACCATCCTCGGATGCCGTCCCCCGCGGCATTTGAGAGGCAGGATGGGGTGGAAAAAAAATA
>CAJPTS010000030.1 GCA_905373625.1 Bacteroidia bacterium | reverse complement strand
ATCGGCTGTTTATTGACACCAAAGGGCGCGAGCAGCAATTAGCCCAAGCCAACATTGCGAACAAGAAACTGACCGAACTTTTTAGCAGCGTGGTCATGATTGCGCGTGACACGGCTGAGAATCTCTCTATTATCACCAAAGATCTACAGGATGTGGTATTTGTAGACGCAAAGTACACCAAAAGTCTGCGGGGTTGTGCCATGAGCTTAAGTTCTATTTACGAGCAATATTTACTAACGACTGAGCAAGATGAGCTCTCACGCTTCAATGTGCATAACTTCCTTGTGAGCCTCGTACGGAGTAATTTCTCCGAATTTATGCAGGAGTTTGTACCAAAGTATACTTTGGACGAAAATATACCCCCCGAGGTAATTGCTAACTCCAAACGCTTGGCAGATGCAGTAAATCAGGCAATACAAGACAGGCTCTGGATGCCTATACACCATCGGTTGCCGTTTGAAATAAAGACTACGTATCTCGGCGCACAAGAAGTGAAATACGTTTTAGTACAGCTGCGTTGTGGTAGTATAGATTACCCCGATACGAAAGAGCTCCAAGAGAAGCGGTCTGAGGAGCTAGAAGATCTCCTTGGCGTGCGCCTTTTCACAAAGGAGAATGAAAAAGGAATAGTAGTATCATTCTTCTTACACATACTGGAAGACGTCACTAAGGATGTGCCTGGAGCGCGCCCACAGGTAGTATTTGGCATGCGCGAGATCAATGTGGATTATGAAACTGCTAAAGCTACCATTAGCCCCCTGCGTGTTCTCATTGCGGAGGATAATGACATAAATCAGAAGGTGATGACCTTCCTCCTCTCAAACTACGTGGCCAGTATAGATGTAGTATCTGACGGGCGTAAACTCCTTCAGAAGCTGAATGAACAAAGTTATGACCTCATACTGACCGACGTTCGGATGCCGCATATTAGTGGTATACAAGCCACGCGCCACATCCGAGAGGTGGAGTACATAAACGGGGGGCATATCCCCATTATAGCCTTAACCGCTTATTCGCAACCAGGTGAGCGTGAGCGGTGTATAAAAGCAGGTATGGACGAATTCCTCTGCAAACCGTTTGATGACGAGCATCTTGTCATGCTCATGGCGAGTGTCTTAGAAAAAGCCGTACCGTACCGTAAAGACGTTCAGTATCAGTTTTAGTAGCTCCGAATGCCTACGTTTCTTTTTCACGACGTCATCTTTGGACCAGTTATCAGCCGTCGGTTAGGCGTATCATTAGGAGTCAATTTGCTCCCCACGTCGAGCAAGTTCTGTAACTTCAATTGTATCTACTGCGAGTGTGGTTGGACGTTGAATAGGAAATCGCCGCAGTTCCCCACGCGCGAGCTCGTGAATCAACTACTCATCGAACGTTTGCAGGAGCGCCATGCGAAGCATGAAAAACTTGATGTGATAACTTTTGCTGGCAATGGCGAGCCGACCATTCACCCCCACTTCCCCGAGATAATAGACGATACCATTTTGGCACGCAATCAGTACTTCCCCGAAGCGAGAGTGGTTGTACTATCTAATGCCACGATGTTACACAATGCTAAGGTGGTACAGGCGCTGCAAAAGGTAGATCAAGCTGCCTTAAAATTAGACTCTGCAATTGATGCAACGTTACGTCTGATAGATGCTCCGCAGATGCCCCTTACAGCCGCACAGATAGAAGAGCGCATGCGAGCATTTGGACATAATTTTACATTGCAGACCCTTTTTCTTACAGGAATCTACAACGGTACGGTAGTAGATAATACCACTCCGCAAGAAGTGGAGGCGTGGCTTGCAGTAGTAGATCGCTTACGCCCTCGCGACGTCATGATCTACACCATAGATCGTGAAACTCCTGCCACAGATCTGCACAAAGTCCCTCTGGAAAAGCTACAAGAAATTGCAGCACGCGTAGAAGCTTTAGGCGTACAAACACAAGTGCGCGGGTAACGACTGAACGAAAAACACTTTTGGTGCGTTACCTATACAGTAGGTGTGTGGCTTGTAGGACATGTCGGCAGATTTTTCTTTACACGAGACTATTGCTTCTCCTGAACAACTCAAACAGTTTTCTCCCGAGCAGTTGCCACTCATAGCCAATGAGGTTAGGCAATTTATAATCCGATCCGTAGCAACAAATCCAGGTCACCTAGGATCGAGTTTAGGTGTAGTGGAGCTCACGGTGGCACTTCTTTATGTATATAATCCACCGCAAGACAACATTATATGGGATGTGGGGCATCAGGCGTATCCGTATAAAATTTTAACGGGACGACGCGCAGCCTTTGATACCAATAGGAAGTATCACGGTTTATGCGGCTTCCCGTTGCGCAGCGAGAGTATATACGACTGTTTTGGTACGGGGCATAGCTCCACCTCCATTTCAGCGGCTCTCGGGATGGCTACTGCAGACAGGTTAGCTCATTTACCTAAACATACCATCGCAATTATAGGTGACGGTGCGCTGACGGGCGGGATGGCTTTTGAAGCCCTTAATAATGGCGGCTCTTCGGCTAATGATCTGCTTGTAATACTCAACGACAATAACATGTCTATAGACCCCAACGTTGGGGCACTGAAAGACTATTTGCTCGATATTTCTACCTCGCCACGTTACAACAGGCTGAAAGACAAAGTTTGGAATTTGCTCTCGGCTACAAAACAAAAAACATTACGCAGTTTTACACAAAACCTAAATCGTGCCCTCAAAGGCTCTATCCTGAAGAGTAGCAACTTGTTTGAGGAGTTCGGTTTCCGCTACTTTGGTCCTATAGATGGGCACGACGTGGAGTACCTTGCCATGATCTTGAGGGATCTGAAAGCTATTCCAGGTCCAAAACTCTTGCATTGTGTGACCGAGAAAGGTCATGGTTATGCGCCCGCCACGCGCGAACAGACAGTTTGGCACGCCCCTGGTAAATTTGATTATGCTACTGGCATTCGCCTCACCGAGCCTAAAAACCTCGTTCCTCGCTACCAAGATGTATTAGGGCGCACGTTGCTAGAATTAGCACGTACCAATCTGCGCATTGTAGGTATTACTGCCGCTATGCCCACTGGAACCTCCTTAAATATGCTGATGCAGGAGCTGCCTGCGCAAGCTTTTGATGTCGGTATAGCAGAACCCCATGCTGTTACATTTGCCGCTGGACTTGCAGTAGAGGGTTTTACACCTTTCTGTGTTATATATTCCTCATTCTTGCAACGAGCCTATGACCAAATAATCCACGACGTGGCATTGCAGAATCTGCACGTAGTCTTTTGTTTGGATCGGGCGGGACTTGTGGGTGATGACGGTGCAACACATCATGGCGTTTTTGACCTTGCCTATTTGCGTATTGTACCCAATCTGACGATTTGTGCTCCGAGCGATGAGTATGAAATGGAAGCCATGTTACGATTGGCAGCACGCGCCTGTGGTCCGTGGGTGATACGTTATCCGCGTGGGAATGCTTTAGGAGAAAAAGCTCTGCACAATACGACCGATCTCCAAGCAGGGCGTGGACGTACCATTAGCGCAGAATCCAATTGCAATGCCGCATTGCTTACACTGGGTACTGTTTACAAGAATGCTCTGGAGGCGCGGGAAATACTTGCAGAACAAGGCATACATGTGGCGCATTATGACTTCCGCTTCTTGAAGCCTTTAGATCTGGAATTACTAAAGCACGTCTCGCAGCGTTACAAGTATCTTTTTGCCGTGGAAGATGGCGTAATGGTAGGAGGATTCGGAAGTGCTATTTTAGAGGCGCTTTCGGGCTTGCAAAGCGAAAATAAAGTAATTTGCTTAGGAGTCCCAGATAAGTTTATTGCTCACGGATCGATAGATCAGCTACAAGACGAGTGTGGTTACAGCGCACGAAAGATTGTGCAAAAGGTACAAGAAGTACTTGCGTGCATACAGTAATGCTCTTTTTTACTTGACGTGGAAAGTACAAAGCGAACCACAAAAAAAGGCAAATAGACAACTCTATTCGCCCTTTATGAAATACCTTAAAATTGTAGCACCTAGAAGCGTTTTTCAACAACCGCCCAATCTACAAGAGTCCAGAATTCCTTAATATAATCAGCGCGCCTATTTTGATAATCAAGGTAGTAGGCGTGTTCCCACACATCGCAGGTGAGTAGGGGTTTCAAACCATTGCGGAGTGGGTTACCCGCATTACTCTCTTGTACAATCTGTAGTTTTCCTTCTTTGTTTTGTACCAGCCACGCCCATCCTGATCCGAATTGAGTGAGCGCAGCCTTTGAGAATTGCTCCTTGAATGCATCGAAAGAGCCAAAATCGCGCACAAGCGCATCTAGTAATGCTTCAGTAGGTTCTGACTGTGCTTTTGGCGAGAAGGCCTCGAAATAGAAAGTATGATTCCACACTTGAGCGGCATTGTTAAAAATAGCTCCATCAGCCTCGCAAATCATGGTTTCCAACGTTGTATCTTCAAAACGAGTGCCTGGTATCAGCGTATTCAACGTGTTTACGTAGTTCAAGTGATGCTTGCCGTGATGAAATTCTAAAGTCAGGCGCGAGATATGCGGATTTAACGCTTCTAGCGCAGAGGGCAGTTCAGGTAAAGTAAAATTCATTTCTCTTAAAGTATTATTTTTATCCACGTAAATATCCGAAACACACTTATATTAGAACTCATAGACGTATAAAAATGTTCTTTTCAACAAAAATTTAGAGTCTATATAAATTTAGACGTAACGTCCATAAAACCAAGAAACTCAAGATTCTAAAAGATTGAGAACTTGAAGTAACGCGTGGGATGCTTCTGGACGTCGCTTAACAGCGAATCAAGACCGCGAACCGAAGAACGGAGTTCATAGTACAATGAGTCATCTTGCGCCATTTTACCGATAGTCCCTTGTCCTTTTTGCACGTCTTGGAGCATTTGCGAGGCAGCCACGAGCAACGAATCGGTACGTAAAAGCGCACTGCGCAGGGGAGGCTGCAAATCATTGATGGTAGTGGTCAAGAGGTACTGCATCGTATCAGCAGTAGTGGTCAGCTTGTTTACCGCAGTATTCACATTAGCAACTGTGGCGGGCAGCGAGGCAGCCGTTAAGCGAAGACTACGTAAAAGGGCATAAAGCTCTTGGTACGTAGCATCGGCACGTTGTTCGGTTACGGTATGCTCTGCCACCTTCATGACCACTTTCAACGAACGCACCATGGTGTCAATGTTTGAAATGAGGGGGCTCAATTTCGTAGAAAGCGCCTCGGTATAAGGCATCTCGCTCGAGCCAGGGATAGTATCGCCCGAAGAGAGATAAGGGCCATCCCCCCATGCGTCATAGAGCCGTACTACACTCCCACCTATCAAACCAGCATTAACAATCTCAGAATGCGCTGTACGCTGCAAACGGATGTGAGACGGACATCGAAATTCTGCTAAAATGCGTCCCGTGCCATCATTCGCAAAGCGGAGATCAGAGACGTAACCTACGGCAAGCCCATTGATTACTACGCGGTTAGAGACATACAAGCCACCGATGTTATTGAAATAGGAGTAATAGTAGCTACTCTTGTTAAACAGATCGCGTCCCTTAAGGTACTGATAACCAGCCACTCCTCCCAGCAATACGATTAGGGTAAATAAACCAATTAGCCACGTTTGTTTTGTACGCGTTTGCATAAATTCTCTATGTTAGGATAACACTAAGTTATACACCGTTTGCCAAAGTTTGATAATCGACATCTTTGTTAAAGACTAACTTTCCGTTCGCCTTCGAAGGCAACTAGAAAAGCATCAGGGTACTGCTTTTTTACTTCCGCTAGTTTTCGTTTAGCTACCTCCAGATCTGTACATTCTTTTGCATAGTAGCGATAAAGCTTACCCTCCTTTCGTTCCTTTAGGTCAGGATACTGCTTCCAAAGTCTGTGCGAGGCGGGTACTTGTTTTGTAAGCGTTGCCACTTGTACCCGATAAATCCGTTTGCTGTTTTTCGTAGGCGATTTTGCGTTTTCTTCTTTCTTATTAGTCGTTGCATTAGGCTTATTTTGTGCACCAGAATCAGGCTTTACAACAACCATAGTCTCGGCGGCATGGGCATCCCATTTCTTCTTGTACTCTACAAAAGCATTGTAAATGCTTTGCGCCAGCTCCTTCTGCCCTTTTTCCGAGAGGAGGTACTGCTCCTCGGTGGGGTTACTCAAAAAGCCCAACTCTATGAGTACAGATGGCATCCCACTTTTATAAAGCACTAAGAATCCTGCTTGTTTAACGCCACGATCTTTACGCTGCAACTTCCCTACGAATTCGCCTTGCACGGCGCTCGCAAATTCGAGACTTTGGTCTAGAAATACGTTTTGCATAAGCGAAAAGATCATAAAAGACTCAGGCGACTTTGGGTCATACCCCTCATACTTAGTAGAATAATCTTCCTCGTAGGAGATCACAGAGTTCTCGCGTTGCGCCACTTCAAGGTTAGATTTTGAAGTATGCAACCCCATCACAAAGGTCTCTACCCCCACAGCCGCCGAAGCAGAAGCAGCATTGCAGTGGATGGAAATAAAAAGATCCGCCTTCTTTTCATTCGCAATTGCAGCACGTTGGTTGAGTTCGATAAACTCGTCCGTTTCACGTGTAAAAATAGTATTGAGCGAGGGGTAATTTTCTTTAATCAAGCTCCCGAGCTTTAGCGCAACCGCCAAAGTCACATTTTTCTCTTGGCTATGCTTCCCCTCAGTGCCTGGATCTTTGCCGCCGTGCCCCGCGTCTATGACAACAGTCTTGAGCTCTCCGACAGGCGGCTGCGCCACGAGACGAACTGAAGACAACAGGAGAAAAACAAAGAATAGAAAAAAGGCGCGTTCGCGCCACAAAGTCCCTCCTCGGACACTCATTCACTTCTCGAATTTGCACTACCTTTGATCCCAAAAGGTGCGATCG
Organism: Bacteroidia bacterium; assembly: GCA_905373625.1. Taxonomy (GTDB): domain Bacteria; phylum Bacteroidota; class Bacteroidia; order Bacteroidales; family CAJPTX01; genus Bacteroides_D. Next base: position 6,962 of record CAJPTS010000030.1, on the reverse strand, counting down.
TTTGAACAGTGCAAAGGTAAAATTATTCTTTGAGCTCCGTTTTTGGCTCTTAGTTATGGGGCTTCTGTGCTGCTCGTTTATCGAGACGAAGGGGATTCCCCGTACCGTCTACACAGATAGTATAGCTAACGTTGCAGATTCTATACCTCGTCCTGAAGTGGGACACAGTCGTCTCGATGCCAAGGTCGTGTCGGGCGCAGAAGACTCGGTAGTTTATTCCATTAAAAAGAAAAGGGTTCAGTTCTACGGCAAAGCTAAATTAGACTACAAGACTCAGGACTTCGCAGCGGAGTACATAGACCTTGACCTCAATAAACGCGAACTTTTTGCTAAAGGACTACAGGATTCTACGGGCAAAACCATCGGTGATCCTATTTTCACCGAAGGCAATGAGAAGTATACCATGACGGACATCCGTTACAACTTCGCTTCCCGCAAAGCTCGCATAACGGGAGTTATTACCAGCGTCTCGGAGGGCTATTTGCATGGCGAAGTGATTAAGAAGATGCCCGATGACGTCTTCTACGTCGGGAACGGGAAGTTTACTACCTGCGATCTTAAGCATCCCCATTTCTACCTAGCGCTCACAAAAGCGAAGGTTGTGCCTAATGATAAGATTTTCACAGATCTGGCTTACCTAGTCATTGCCGACGTACCAGCCCCCATAGGTATTCCCTTTGGCTTTTTTCCTAATACCACGAAGCGCTCCTCAGGGATCATCCCACCCGAGTACGGCGAGGAACAGATGCGAGGCTTCTTCTTGCGCAATGGGGGCGCATATTTTGGACTAAATGATTACTTTGACCTTACAATCCTAGGCGGCTACTATACACGCGGCTCGTGGGACGTTAGCTTGTCTTCAAATTATAAACTGCGTTACAAATTCTCGGGGCAACTCGGCTATTCGTACTCCTACATAACATCGGGGCAGGAGAATACGCCCGAGCACAGCATTAACACTACGTACCGTATCACATGGTCTCATAGTCAGGACAGGGCGTGGAATCCGAACTCAACGTTTCAAGCCAATGTAACGTTCGGATCATCGGCTTATAATCGCTACAATGCGCGCAGTACACAAGATTTCCTATCGAACCAGATCATGTCCTCGGTATCTTATACGCGCTCATTTCCTGGTAAACCTTTTAACCTCTCTGTGTCGCTAAACCATTCGCAAAACTCGCGAGACAGTATTGTGCAACTCCGCATACCCAATATAGCCTTCAACGTACAACGCATTTACCCATTTAAGCGCAAAAACGCGGTGGGCGAGCAACGGTGGTACGAGCGCATAGGTTTTACCTACACCACTGCGCTACAAAATTCGGTAAACATAAAGGAACAATATCTCTTTACCAAACGCCTAAAACGCGAGCTACGCAACGGGATGGAGCACCGCTTTGCCACCTCCACATCTTATACGATACTCAAGTATATTAACATCGCCCCCTCGGTAAATTATAACGAGAATTGGTATTTGAAAACGACGCGCTATCATTGGGACAATACTTTACAGCGCCCCGTGCGCGATACGGTAGACGGCTTCGCCCGTGCCTGGCACTACAACACTGCGGTAGGTATTTCTACCAAACTTTATGGGATGTATAGTTTCATTGCCAGTAGCCCCATTAAAGCCATTCGGCATGTAATGACCCCTACCATCTCGTTGGGCTATCATCCTGATTTTAGTGCTGCAAAATACGGGATGTATGGGAGCGTGCAGCGCAATGCACAAGGAGAGCGAATGCGTTATTCGTATTTCGAAAACACGATATATGGAGGAGCGCCAGCGGGCGAAACAGGCGCCATCTCTTTCTCGCTCGGTAATAATATAGAGATGAAGTTACGCGGCAAGCCAAAAGATGCCCAAGACACTACCAAAGTGGAGGACAAGAAGGTTGCCATATTTGATGCACTTTCTCTCAATGCTAGTTATAACTTTCTTGCCGACTCTATGAATTGGTCTAACGTAAACGCGAGCGCGAGTACGAATCTGCTAAACTTCCTCTCGCTTTCGGCAAGTGCCAGCTTCTCGCCCTATGCCATCACGTCTGAGGGGCGAATATTGAACGAATACTACCTGCGGCGCCACCGTTTCCCCGTGCGTTTCGAGACCTTCAATTTTACCACAAGCTTTTCCATAAATAAAATACTGGGCTTTAAGGGCGATGCCTTGCAAACCACCTACGTGACCTATCTCCCTGGTTATATGCCTTACGAGCAGGCAACGGCGAGTGACTTCCTCACAATGCGCTACGATGCCTTTACAGCTCCGTGGAACCTCTCTATAAACTACAATTTCTCGTACTCGAAGCGCGGCAGTAGGCGCAATAGTTTACAATCTCTTTCTTTTTCGGGGAGTCTTACGCTTGCCAAATTGTGGCAGGTCTCGTTTTATTCGGGGTATGACTTTGTAGCCAATGAGTTCAGTACTACCTCGGTATCAATAAGTCGCGACCTCCACTGTTGGAACATGTCTCTGAGCGTAGTGCCTTTTGGTCAGCTACGCAGCTATTCCTTCCACATCGGCGTTAGTGCAGGCGTACTCCAAGATCTGAAGTACCAAAAGAATAAGAGTTACATAGACAACCTGCTGCGATAATCCGAGTTCAAGTCTCTAAGGTTTTACCTTGAACTTTGGACTTCGTACTTTGTACCTAAAGAAAGGTTTTACTTTGAACTTTGGACTTCGTACTTTGTACCTAAAGAAAGGTTTTACTTTGAACCTTGGACTTCGTACTTTGTACCTTGAACCTCGTACCTAACAACAACGGACACCTCTCAAAGGAAATGCCCGTTGTTTACTACAAATTTTACTTCACGACTACCTTTTTACCACTGTAAAGGTTTTCGTTGCACCATTCTCTGCGGTAAGGCGTAACAGATAAACTCCAGAGGGAAGTGTGGTCGTGTTAATTCGCGTTTCCGCGCCTTCTAATGCGCCAAAAGCAACCTCAAGCCCTTGTGCATTGAGTAGCGAGTATTTACCGCGCACGTCGCCGTTTGAAATGCATAACTGCGCATTAAAAGGATTGGGGGCAACAACTACTGAGGTAAAGAAAGAGTCTTCTATAGCAGTAGAAGGAATTACCGTTACGTAACACGAGACACGCTCCTCGGGTTTAGCTATACTTGTTGCCGTTATCATCGTTGAGCCTTCTGTAATCCCTTTTACCCAGCCATCGCTTACAACGGCAATTTTCGGATCATCAGACGTCCACCAGACACCCTTCTGTGTTGTAGCGCTTGGTTTGTAGACTACATTCAATTGCTCTGCCTTATTTACTTCTACACGTAATTCTGTATGATCGAGCGACAAGCTATTTAACGGAAGTTCTCCATTTTCATCAAACACATTTACAGTGCAACTAGCGGTCTTTTCTCCGTCCACGGTGGTTATGGTTATCGTAGCGGTACCTACACCTTCAGCTGTTATTACCCCATAGTTATCTAGCTTAGCCACATCCTCATTATCACTTTTCCAATAGCAGTGTTTCTCAGTGGCATCTGGGGGTTGTACTGAGATTGTGAGAGCTTGCGTCTCGCCTACCCTCAAATCTACTGTAGTAGGAGATAATGTTATCCCCGTTACAGCAACAGGATCTGTCATTATTATTACATTCTCCGCCACATTCCCATCTTCGTCAACCACCGCATGTTTTGTCTCGTCAAACCTAGCTCCCCGAGGTGCTACAATTTCACAGTCTTCGATGGTACACGAAGTCAGCTGTTCAATTTTCTTAACCTTGATATTCGCATTCTTGATAATAAGCGTCTTGCCATCTTTACCATCATAGAAACCGCGAATATAACCATCAGCGCTAAGTGTTATATCGGAAATGGAAAGTGTCGTGTTCTTACCAATGCGGATACTATGATATTCCAAATCGATGGTTCCGTTCCCCTCAATAAATGTAGAGGCATACAATTCGATAGTGAACCCTATTTCATTCTCTCCCGACACCATTATTCTTAAGCCATCTATTCCCCTATTGTGTATACCAAGATTAAGTTTTACATCTTTCATTATCAGCGTTTTAGCTGCTGAATCAAACTTGCACTCGCCCCCTTTCTTTACCTCAACGCCTTTGATTTTAGTTAAATCGCTACAGTTAACATCATCCACTTGCGTATCATTTATATAGAGATCATATTTTATAGTGGGCACTATATTCACCTCTCTTGCCACGTTTTCAGTGGCATCTACTATGGCATACTTCGTTTCGTTAAATTTACCACTGGCTGGGGTCACAATTTTGTTTTCCGCCATGTAAAACTCAGCCAAATTACAAATTCCCCCCTCTGAACCTTTTGCTGTTAGTGTTACTTCACGGAGCAATAGTTTTGATTCAGACGCTGTACTCGGTCCAGTGATTCCCCATTTGCCCGTTGCTTCGAGAGTATTTTTAGAGACAGAGAGTGAGGTGTTATTGAGGTACACTCCAGCGTCAGTATTACTAGTAGCTACAAGCTTCCCGTCGCCTTCTACAGTGGTTGACTTTCCTAGCATTAGGGCAGCACTATTTGTTGCATTCAGCTGATTCGTACCTGATATTTTAATTCGTAACCCATCAATCCCTCTGTTTTCTATTGCGTTTACCCCATCGCCAGCCGTCACGGTTACATTTTTCATGGTCAGAGTCTTATAGTGTACGTCGTACGCGAACTCACCACCGTCTCCTAATGTAACTCCCTTAATATTTTTTAAAGACTTCGTCCAATTTACTTGCTCACCTGCAATGTACAGATCAGACCAATACTTTTCTATCCTCACATAACGTGCACTAATATAAAGACGACTGGGAGCTTGATAAGCCACGCGCTTCGATTCTTCATTCCAAAAGCCATTACGGGGCTCAAAAATACCGCAGTTCTGGGTACTAAATCCGCTCATCCCACCAATTGCTGCATCATTATCATATCTTTTCGAAGATGCCACTACACTCGCATTGTCAATAAGCAATGTCGAACCGCCGTAAATTCCAAATTGGTCGCCATGAGCTTCAAGTGTAACATCTGTAATGCGTAGGCTCGCATTTTTTTCTACTACGTATATTGCAGGGTAGTGTTCGTCTGTTATTTTAAGAAGGCCAGAACCCTTTATCTCCGTATATTTATGCAAATACAATACATTCTTCAATACATTTGTACCTGATACCTCTATTTTTAAGTGTTCTATGCCGTAGTTTTCAATACTATAGTAAAAATTTTCATATCCCTCATTGGAAATAGTAACATCTTTCATAGTCAGCGTTTTCGTGTCAGCGTTATATTTGAATACGCCCCCTTTGGCTACTGTAACCCCATGGATTTTGCTTAGGTCGTCGTAATTGATATCCCTATGCAAGATGCCAGCAATAAAAAAGCCTTTCTTAGGACCAATCGTTACATTTTTCGCAATTTTGTCATCGCTATACCATTCCAGTATGGCACTTTCCTTCTTACTATACCAACCATTTAAAATGGTGCAGTCATCTGTAGTAAAAGATCGCCACCTCTGAATTGCCCCTATTGTCGTTATAACTGCATTCTTGATTACTAGGTCAGCATAATCTCCAGTAATGGAATATGATTCAAGTGTTACGTCTGATAAAGTCAGCTTTTCTCCTGTTACCAGTATATTTCCTCCTTTTAGAAAGCCATTTCCTTCTATACGTGTTGCAGCGTGAAAGCGCAAAGCGCTTCCTAGCGAATTATTTTGCCCAGAAACCGAAATTTTTATTGGGATTTCACTTTCTATACCATAGTTAGGCGTATCTATGGTTACATCTTTCATGGTCAGCGTGTTAGTAGAAAAATCATATTTAAACTCACCACCTTTGGCTACTGTAACCCCATCTATTTGACTTAAATCATTGCAATTGGCAGCTGTGACTTGAGTACCTGCAATGGTGAAAATATATTCATTCGCAGTTCCAATTCGTACTCGTCCTACTAAGCCTCCCTTTGTATTTTCTACAGATCCCCATTTTTCATTATACCTTCCCCCTATAGGCATTATGATACTACACCCAACTGTTTTGAGCGCTACATACCTAATTGCAGTCCAACCGCAAGCTTCTACCTTTGCATTCTTTAAGGAGAGAGTGGGCTTTTTATCTTTATTACCCATAATTCCGTAAGTGTCCCCATTTGCTTCAAATGTTATATCTGAAACGGTAAGTTGTGCGCTCATTTCTACACCATTAGAATACCGAGAGCTTGCTTTAAGAATCCCGTCGCCTTCTATAGATGTAGGAGCATAAAGTATCAAAGCATTTTGCTTATTAGAAAATAAAAAATTCGTGCCAGACACCTTAATTGTTAGCCCATCTACGTTACTCCTAATTGGACATTCATACTCATAACAGTTCACAGTCACATCTTTCATGGTCAGCGTTTTAGTAGAAAAGTCATATTTAAACTCTCCTCCAGTCTTTACCCTAACGCCACTGATTTGACTCAAAGCATTGCAATTGTCACCTGTAACCTTAACATTAGCAATCTCGAGATAATAATCCTGACCCATTAGCGGTGTTGTCCACAGCAATGCCAGACAAAGGAGCGCTGCGAACCAACTTACTCTCTGTACACTTCTATTCATTTGCTCTGCATTTAATTAAGTTTTGACAAAACTAAGTTTTTTTTTGACAGACAGTTTTATAATCAACATATACAACAAATAGAGGCGGAGTGTTTTAGCTATCATTATTTCATAATCAGTTGGTAATTTTGTGATTAGACAGTATTGTGCTTTTCCATAATTTTGTCTATTAGTTCCGTTTGGGAAAGGAAAATTCCATAAAATATTCTTTCTGAAGGAGGGAATTTGATACGATATGAGCTTAAAAAAGGCTTTTGGTGCAAATGAAAAGTTGCGCGAAGCGTTTCTTTCGTCATGCGTCTCGCGTCTTTTGTCTCTAGGGAACGAGGCACGCCTCGCACCTACAAAAACGCTGACCATGAAAGATGTGACTGTGAAC
>CAJPTS010000029.1 GCA_905373625.1 Bacteroidia bacterium | reverse complement strand
CCCATTTCACGAAATGATAACCAGTATTCGGAACTGCTGTTACCTCAGTACCATCCTGACCTTGGGTTACGGCCTGTGGAGTTACGCCACTTATAGTACCACCTTCACCCGCATTGTAGGTTAGAGTGAACTTAGGCAACTCTTCAAATGTAGCTGTGAAGGTCTTATCTGTAGTTACATTAGCATCAGTACGCGGATTATCGGTTTTCCCATCACTCCACTGTACAAAACGGTAACCAGCGTTCGCAACGGCTTTTACTTCAGAACCAGAGCTCCCTACATCTACCGTTTGTTCCGCCATACCTTCAATTTTACCCCCTTCACCAGCAATATAAGTGAGAGTACAAGTCTGCACAAATTGAGCTTCGTATGTCTCTGTACGCTTAGCTATATCGCTGCGTTGTGCTTCTACTTTATCGTCATTCCACTTCACAAAACGATAACCTTTCTGTGCACGCGCAATTACAAGAGTCGTACTTGTATTTTCTTCAACCGCTTGGAGCGGATTACCTTCTATCGTACCACGCCCTTCTTGCGCTATATAAGCAATCGTATATGTGTTTTTTTGCTTTGCTTTGAAGATTGCCTGCACTGTAACAAACTCTGTATCACTTCGCTTAGCTTCTAGTTTACCATCTGACCATTGAGCAAATTCGTAATTATTCGCGTCCTCTGGTACAGCTTCAACTTGGGGAGCAGCAGTCCCTTTCGGAGTTTTCAACACTACTAGTTTAAGCTTATCCGTTTTCCCAACTTCTTGTACAAAGCCGTGCTCTCCTGCCACGTATCTTAACATCTCTTGGTCGGTAGGCTCTGCCTTAAACTTTACAAGTACATCTTCTATTGCTAAGAATTCGTCAAAGCCCGAAGAGTTGAAAGTCCAGCGGAAACGAATACGAGTATGCCCTGTAAGCTTGTCTTTTTGGAGTTCAAATTTCTCATCAAAGCCCATTTCCATTCCCAAATCTATCGCTTTTGTCCAGTTGCCATCATCTAAGGCATACTCTAGCATTTGTATTGAGAAGCGGGATGTTTTCTTTTGATAACGTTTGAATGTAATCTCCACACTTGACTCATTAGGACGTCCCTCTAGAGAGAGCCAAGGCGAATAAATGCTCCCCGTATAGAACATTCGTTTCGATCGTGTATCGACCATCGCCACAAAACCTGTAGAATTAGGGAAATTAGGAACAGCCGACTTCGGACGAACTGTCCAACTAACCCCTTGCTTCGCCAAATCAATATCCCAGTCTTTCAGAAGTTCATCGCCAAAGTCAAAATTCTCAGACCATGCAAGGAGATACGGTTTCACGAAAATCGCGATCACTTCCAAATCCTTCATAACATGCTTATCCGTACGTTCGGGATTCTTTAGCCCATCCGACCAACCACCAAAGACATAACCAGGTTTTGCTTTTACCTTTACTTCAGTTCCATCAGTATCGTACGCAACAGTTTGAGTTTGTACGCTACCTGGTTCGAATTCGCCACCCTCGGAAACTTTGTAAGTTAGTGTATACATAATTTCCTCAAATTCGGCAGTTACGTCCTTATTATCTTGGACATTCCGATCGCAACGTAAGGCCTCTTTATTGTCATCTGACCAACGTTTGAAACGGTAGTTTTGCGCAAGCGGCACAGCAGTTACTGTTTCTCCATCCTGCCCTTTCGCAACCTTTTGCTCTTTTTTACCCAAAATCACTCCATGAGTATCAGCGCTATACTTCAGCGTTAGGCTTCGTTTAGCAAGTTTCAGCTCGCAAATAAGATCAGCATCTTTAATTTCAAATGCTTCTTCCGCCACCGTATAATCGTCCTTTGTGGCTACTACCGTATACTTCCCTGCTTGCAAAGTCAATACATATTCGCCTTGTACATCTGATTTTGCATTCAACTCGCCCAAGCGCAATGAAACTCCTTCAAGCGGCGCATTGTTTTCATCTTTAACACGCAATGTAAGGGTATGTGCGGTAGCCGATGCTTTCACATGCAATGTCCCATCTGTACGCGTTACATTGTAGTTATCTACCTTGTAGGGGGCGCTATAATCTTTTGCACGTACCACATAATCTCCGACAGCTAGTGGAGGCATTGTAGGATTCCAGACTTGGTTGGTCTTATCGAGCACTTCGTATTCAGTATCGAAAAGTGACTCTGTATTCGGATATACGAGTCCGACATACTCAAATTCCCACTGCGGCAATTCAGTTCCGACTTCCATTGTGCCCTCCTTAACCTTGATGGTTAAATCAGCAGGCTGTACCTCAACTTCTCGTTTTACTACAGTCGCAGCACTATAAGGAGCACTCCCCTTCTGGGTAGCCAAGACAAAGGTGGTACCAACCCCAGCAGTATACAACTTCCCATCATTAGCAATTGTAACAATCGACGGATTTTCCGACACATATGAAACGGGGAGTTGCGAAGTTGCTTTAGCATCCAATACTATTGGGTCTTTTGTAAAGGTATAAGTGAGCTTAGTGGTTTCCCAATTGATTGTCTGTGCCATAGCAAGAGTTACAGTATAGAACTTCTCGTCGCGACCATTTTCTGCGCATACGCGGAATGTGTGTGGTAAAGAAAGGTCAACCTTGTAGGGTTTATTAAGTTCTACCTCTGTAGTCCCATCAAACAGTTTTGCACTCGCCGAAATAGTCTTAAAGGTCAAGTGTATCTCTTTCGGATCAATGGGCTGCGTCTCGTTCTCATTTTCTACGTTGAGAATAATACTTTGGTCAGGATTCGAAAGCTCTACATCGTTTTTCACACGAGGATTATCGGTTTTATTCAAACTCAAATGTGTGAGATCACATGCTGCCGAGAGATCGTTAACTAACTTAATCTTCACCTTCTGTTCCACTTCCTTACCAAAGAGTTCATTCTTTTTGGCAGAGAACTCTAAGGTATGCGTAGCATCACTAAAATCGTACTCACGAGCATCAGAATGTGGTGTCCCCGCCTGCGAGATCGCCACACCTTCCCAATCTGCAATAAACTTGAGTTTTATTTTCGAGAAGTCAGAAACAGTACTTGCAAGCTTAACCTCTATCAGATCCTTTTCAACATATTGTGCGGGCAATACTTGTCCTTCTACCATCACGTGGTTTACAAGACGCATAGGCTGCCAGAGCTCGTTGCTAGCTCGTTTACTTGCTAGCGATACAAAATGCTTCGTACCCGATGCAGAGGCATTCCCTTTTCCTTCTGTAAACAAGAATTCGGCTACACAATTCTCTTCGAGCTCGCCCGTACTCTTGCGCACACTCTTATACTTGTTTGCATTGAGATCTGTCAACACTTGCGCAGTATTCCAGAAACGCAACATCGATGTCTCGCCCTTAAATTTCCGGCTTACTAGCAAATACGGGAGTTCAAAGCCATCTCGACCTTGCGATTGCATATTGACTTTCACTCCGTCGATATACACTGCTGCAATTGTGCTATAGTCACCGAAGTAATTTTTAGTCTTGGTGAGCGCCACTGCGATATGCTGCCACTGTCCTGGCTTTATAACAGGTTCTGTACTAACTAAAAGCTGGTTTTTCCCGACTTCGATATAGAGCGTATTGTCTGGTAATGATGGGAGACCAGCCACTGAAGCAATCCAGATAGAAGGAGCTATTATCAAATTAGCGAGCTGTGGTCCATCTAACTTCCACCACCCTTCAATAGTAACGCTCGTGTTGAAATCTTTTTCAATGCCCGTAAGCCCCATATACTCCTCTTTTGTGCCATTGAAAGCAATGGTATAAAGTTGATCGGTAGTAGGAGCAATGTGGTATATCGAACGTTTTAGCTTATTATTCTCAGCATTAGCGTCTTCGCCATCCAACAAGAACTCAAACACATATTTCCCGATGGTACTCAAGTCGGCTTTTTTGGTAAAGGTAACGACAGCTTCACCACCATGAGGCGCAATTTGTTGGTCAAACTCTTGCACTTCGGGTGCAGCATCGTTTAGTTTATACTGTAGTTTTATTTTCTCTACAGACGTTAATCCATTATTTCGCACACGAAGTTTAACCTCCGATGCAGCAGACAAATTCGTACCCGAGGCAAGGTCTTCTAATGCAACGATGGCAACGTCTTTATCTAGAGGACTTACCCCATCTTTCACAACGGCAGTAAAGTCAAATACTTGCCCCCATTCTATTTCCTGTCCCTCTTTATACTTCGTATAATTCTCATCATTAGCCAACATAAAACGCATACGATGTTCGCCAAGCTTTAGATCTGTAAATGTGCTCAGATCTATTTCAAGCCAATAAGTATCTTGTTGCTTTACTAGCTCTACTGTATACAATTCGGGCGCAGCATCCTTTAGCTCTGCATTATCATCAAAATTAATCCAAACGCGCACCTTCGAAGGCAGCTTCGATTGGTAAGGCGGATACGAGAGTTTCAACTCGAACGCATTCTTACCTTTTGCATAGAGGGTTAGCTTTTTCTTAATTTCATAACTTATTTTTTGGGTCGCAGGGCAATTGATCGGTTTCTCGCCCAAAGGTGTTATTTGTTTGATATACAGAGCACTTGGACGTTTTACTTTTCCTGAATGCCAGAGCGGATCATGTTCAATTGCGAGGGACGCTACATTATCGCTTACATCCGCATCCTTAGGCAACGATGCTTCAATAACAAAGGTCACAGGCGGTGTTACATCAATCTCTTCGGGGAACTCAAACTTAGTAATAGCATTCGCGGCTAGGGTCGGTATGGTGTGAATTTCTGTTTTAGCTCCTACTGTTGTAGTTAACTTCACTTGATGAAAAGCGATAGGTGCAAAATTTTTGATCGTTGCCACTATCTTTTTGCGATTAGCCTCCGACCCATCAACTTCTTCGAGTGAAAAGAGCTGCCAACGATTGGTCAATTGTACTTCTCGCACTTCAGCCTCCCACCCCTCGCCTAGCTGCTTACTAGCACTCACAAAACGGAAGGTAATGCTTCCATCAGTAGCCTCCGAAAGAAATACGCGTTCTTTCGTACTTTTTCCCGCGAGTTCCTCAGTAGGCGTTACTTTCGCAAGTCCGTTCTTCAAATCATCAGGCACATTGCCCGTATAAACGGCTAGCGCATCCGATGCCCCCAAGTCATAATTCTTAAATGTTACCTGTATCGCTTTCTCTGGCGACGAGGGCAGAAGCTGTAGTACGCCTTCATCGTTTGCAGGATAACCTTCTAAGTGTCCCCCATTGTCCACAAAGGTCTGTACAGCCGTTATACGAAGCTTCTCGTAGGGGATCTCTGGTAGGTCAATAAGCCCTAAATACTTAACAATTTGGGTCTTGGGCATACGAATAACATTGCCCAAATTATAGACCTCCATTTGTTTTGCATTGTTATGTTCATTCAGATCGTCCTGCACATCTGCGGCAACCTTCACATTAAATTTGTGCGCCTTTTCGCTAGTAAAGTCGTATTCTACCTTAATTTCGCGGTCCTCAAACGGTTTCATAGCTGTTAGCGTCTCCGTATAGGCAAGCTTATCATCCACACTAACCGTAATCGGGACTTGCGCCAGCTCGAGTGCAGAATTATTCTTCACCTTGAAGCGGATAGTCTCAACTTCCATATCCTCCTTAGAAGGGATTTTTGAGAGTCCGTACGTAAATACATCCTTTTTATCATCGCCCTCCTGCAGTCGGTAATAGACCATTAGGATGGCATTCTTACGCTCCTGTAGTGCGGTTTCTATTTTCAGGTTTATGCTCCGCCCCGCGAATTCACTCAAGTCCCATGTATATGTATGTTCACCCCCATCACCTGCAATTTGTGTACGATTTAGTACATCGGCATGCTCGTGATCATTAACCAAAAGACGCAACATCGAGCCATTGGGGACATCTGAGGCAAGCATTAAAGCATAAACAATAAAATGTAGCTTAGTACCAGCGGCTATCTTTGTTAGATCGAGCTGACACACCTCTACACTTCCACAGTTATTTTTCTTATCAAAAGGAGCAGTCCAATTTGGCTCTTTTGTCCTAGCTTGCCAGAGCAACATATTAGCGCCTAGCGGGAAGTGTAAACTTGCATAAGCCTCTGACGTTTGGAAATTAAGATTCTCGCCTCTAGAAGCCGACGCATAATCCATTGGCCAACCAATAAAATGTTCGGTATAGGGCAAATCTTCCTTAGCGAGAGATAATGCTCGACTCTTGGTCGCAAGTACACCTACACTACGTTTCCCTTTCACTCCATCGCTGCTTACAGCACGGACAGCATAAATATTTCGCTCGTTCTTTACATTGTCAGTAGGTAATGCATAACTCGTAGTCGTTACCGATGTGAGTACCTCGTATTTTTCTGTTTCAAGATTAACACGCAATACTTCATAACTCGCTGCTGTAGCTACCGCATCCCAAGCTAAAGACCAATTATTGTTTGCACACGCCTTATCCGCCAGCTTAACATTCTTCACCTGTGGCATGATGGTGAACGGAGCTTCTGTCTGGAGTACTACACCTGCTTCATCTATTACACGCAACATTGCCAACTTCGTTGCAGGCGCATCGCTAGGTAAGACAATTTTTGTGCAATTGTCATATACTCCAAGTGCTTTATATGCCTTGCCATTGTCATACGAAAGTTCTACACGCAATGCACCAGACAAATTAGCCGTCTTCAAAAAGACTTCTTCGCCAGGTTCGTACGTTTCGCCAGCTAGAGGTGAAGCGAGTTCGGGGATCTGCTTATCAAAATACCAAACAATCGCATAAGGTTGTTTATCGCCCTGTTTCACACTCCCCGATACATGTACTACATATTCGCCTGCTGCGGGCGCATTTATAGATACCTGTTCAAGAGGATCCTTGTCATTCTTCTTGTCTTGTACGGCATTAGTTTCAGGGAGCGCAGGGGTAAGCGTCCAAGGGAATACCGTCGTGTTGCCTGAAGTCACCGTAAGATCTAGGTCATTAACCAATGGACATTCTCCTACCGCGTAGTTCTTTTTAGCAACAGGGTCGTTCCAAGAGAGCATAACTCGTAATTCTTTTATCCCCGCAGGCACTTGGATCTTGAAATCCGTTGTCTGTCCATCGGTAAGTTCATCCAGCTTGTACCAATTGTTTTCCAAAGCCTCTACAGCGGCTACTGCATTTACAATCCCATAGCCATATTGATAATCAGGTCCAGGACGTCCCGCATCGGTTGCAGTATTAGCTATTAGCGCCTTAAGGAAGTAGTTGTACGGTACAGCACCGCCATTAAGCTGCTTAAAACGTTGTGTTACTAAAGCCAAATGCCCTGTAACGGTAGGACACGCCATTGACGTACCACTCATTAGGTCGTACGTCTGCATATCTACAGTTGAATAGACTTTATCGCCCATTGCTGCAACTGTGGGATACATACGACCGTCTTTCAGAGGTCCATAGCTCGAGAAGCTCGTAGTTTTTCCCTTGCTATCAACCGCCCCGACCGTTATTACATTCTTACTGTACTTTGTCGTAGAACCATAAATCAGATTACAGTGCCCTTGGTTATTACCCGCCGCAAATACGTGTGTTAGCTCAGGAATTACATACGCCAAATAATCTATTTCGGGTTTGCCAAAGAGATCGTAAGTCAACAAATTCTGATAGTTGCAGAGAGAGCGCATCTGTGCGCCATACGAGTTGGAGGTAAGAGATATTCGGTAGTTCTCAAAAGCCTCGTACATCTCCGTCGCCTCGTTCTTCTTGTTAGACGATTTGTTGAAATTGCTAGTCCAGATTTCAGCCTCTGGCGCCATACCCTTTGCATTGGGATCCAGAAGTCCACTACCGCCTATTGTACCTGTTACATGCATACCATGTGCACCACTGGAAGCAATAGAAGATTCAAATTCGAGACAATGTACACGTTTTCCATAGTCGACGTGGTCTCCCACATTACCATCCCAAACTCCTATACGGACTCCCTTGCCCGTAAGCGCTCGCCCATAATCGCTAGTTGGAATCCGTAAGACGCGAGCACCGCTTAGACGCGCTCCTATATTATTCTCTAGTTCTTGTGGCGCTTCGCTCCATGTTAGTACAGCAACGCCTTCTTCGGCAGCCACCCTTACTAGCGCCTCGGGCGTACCTAGCACTTTGACTGAATGGAACAATTCAGAAGGAGCATTATAGGTAATACCACTAGCCTCTAGGATACGTTGAATTGTACTCCAATTGACCGTCGGAAACCAAGTAAGCGACATCTGTAACTGTCCATTTACTTGTGCCCACTCTGGCGGATTATTCTCCAACAAACCTGACGGCAGTTTCCATTCCCAACGGAGTGGCACTACCGTCCTGATGCCAGCTCCTACAAAATCGCTCGGACGGCTACCTGGTTTTACTGTTGCATAGTAAGCATTACTGCCCAAATAGTCGCCTAATTCTATTCCATACTTAGCGAGTAATTGACGAGAACTCTTATTCGCTCCGAACTGAACCAGTACATTAAGTTTCTCGCCAAGCGGTATACCTAGCTCTAAACTAGACGTTTTATGCCCGCGCACTTTGCCGCGTACATTCGCCTCAAGATAGACCTCTCGATCGCCGAAGCGAACTGGTTCCTGAGCAAAGAGCAGTAAGCTCGTACACAAGAAAAACAATAACAGAAAACTTCGTCTCATCTATTATTATCCATTTATGAGTTTATAAACAATGAAGCCAAGTTAGCGCATTTTTATAAGAGCAAATAGCATCTTCCAGTATTCGCAGCGTTTGCCGTAAGATGTGTGGGCGCAAAATATTATTGTAATCGAGGTTATGAATATTGTTGTTAGAAGTTGCTACGCAAAGAGATGAGTCGCATATCCGAGTACGAATACAAAACACGAAGAAGAAAGTGGAGATATTTTAGCACGCAAGAAGACGCTTAAGTAAGTTCGCCTTAATCAAGGTCATACGAGGATTGCATTTGCTACTTGAATTCGTGGAATAAATTTGGAGCTTACACACTTTTTTAAGACAGTACCACAATAGCGAGGCGGACTTTATAACTGTACTTCATAAAAACACCCCAAAAGTTTTTTGTCCAACTTTTGGGGTGCAGTTCAGCGGTAGTGTGTATTATTAACCCCCAGAAACTGTGAGCGGATACATGCACTTCACTTACCAATATCCGAAAATTGGGAGTGATAAGCCGTAGGTAGTATATCTCAATTGTACCCAAATGGGACAAAAGAAAATAACCTCCAAACAAGAACATAGACTTTTCAGAGCCAAATCTACTCATTTAGGTATAAACAAAATGAAGAGCACGGGGGCATAACAACTTCTATATAGAAACAATCTATATATTATAGATGGTATGTTTTTTCAAAAATTTCTACCTAATTTAGGAGTGAGAAACAGACCTTACTGACAAAAGGAACGGAAGCCGAAAAGTTTAAAGAGTAGGCGAGAAATTCCAAATCTTAAGTAAAGATGACAAAAGGAATTGATGAGTTTACCCAAGACGAAAAACTAGAAATCTTGGGCGGCGTTTCGGAATCCGAATTTGATGACGTGTGCGAGTGGTTCTGTTGGAGCGATTGTAAAAATGGTTGCAAAGAGTCTTGTAAGTTCTCTTGTAAAGCGTCTTGCTCGGCCTCAAACAAAGAAGGATTGGTGCAAGCTCCAGAAAGAGAAATGGAGAGTAGGTAATCTGTTAATTGTCTTGCACGGCAACTATGTGCCGTGCATTTTTTTACACATTGTTTAACCAGAAGAAGTATCAATCGTTTAAGGATCGATTCGCTGCTGAAATTTATTTTTGATATGACTGATGTAGATAAATCAAGTGAGCGATTTTGTATCAATCCAAATTATGTGTTGAGACGGGATGGCGGTGTGGGGACTATATGTGAGGCGAATCATGTTGATTCTACGATACCTTGTCAGGAAAATATTTTATCTCACATTCATTTATTCACAGCCCAACTATTTTCCTGTTTTGATGGACAAAGAACACTTAGTGAAGCCGCAGTCGCCGCTTCCAAGCTGTTAGGCGTTCCCGTTGAAGCTTGTTTGAAACAAGTTGCTCGTTACATTGAAAATGAGACGTTTATTACCAACAGAATTGGCGAACACTGGCAAATCGTACCTAAGAACTTTTTAATTCCTGTGAGAAAGGAATTAAAAATTCGGCAGTACACACCAAATATCTTTGTCTCCGACAAATATGATTTTACCCCCCCAGATCGCCTTCTTAGCCCACTCAGCTTAGGGTTGATACTTACAACGCAATGCTTGACAGATTGTGTTTATTGTTATGCAAGACGTCCTCTTCCTACAGATCCCATCTTTGGGCTTGACAATATTATAGATCTCATTCATCAAGCAGTAAAAGCAGGAGTCGTAACCTTGGATGTCAATGGAGGCGATGTAATGCTTTATCCTGATTGGGATGTTGTTGTAAAAGAACTTGTCCTATCAGGATATGATCCACTTATCTCTACCAAAAAGCCTCTTACATCTGAGGATATTAAGAAACTAGTGGATTGTAAGGTATCTAAAATTCAAATTTCAATAGACTCGCTCTCTCCCAGTACATGTTCAGATTTGCTGAAGGTAAAGGGTGAGCAATATTTGAGAGGTATTAAAAGAACATTTTCTTTGCTTGATGAAGTCGGATTAACAACACAAATAAATTCCGTTATCACAAAAAGAAATGCTACAATAAAAAATATAGAAGAACTCACAAACTTTTTATTAGATCATTCCTGCATTAGAAAAATTATGTTTACACCGGCAGGTTACTCATTATACAAGAAGCCCTATTCAGATTTTGCTCCAACGATAGAACAAATAGAACGTTTACAAGAATACATATCGAAGTTAGAAGAAGTTCACCCAGATGTAGAATTTACAATGTCAGGCTATGAAACCGATCCCAAAGAAGCGCATGCAAACAATAGGTTTGCTAATCGTGCCTATTGTACCGCCAATACGCGAAATGCTGTAGTCCTTCCAGACGGTCGGATGACAATTTGTGAAGAACTATATGATCATCCTGCATTTATTATTGGAGATTTGAAAAAAGAGACTTTGCTTGAGGCTTGGAACTCTGAAAGAGCATTGAATTTATTTCATTATCCGCAACAAAATATTCCTCGTCAGAGTCCATGCCATCAGTGTTCGGAATATACAGAGTGTCATATTGAGCATGGTGTTTGCTGGAAGACGATTATCATGGCTTACGGAGAAACAAACTACCTCTTTCCCGATCCTATTTGCCCCAAAGCCCCGACTCCTCAGAATATTTATTGGTTAGAATCAGAAAACAGAAATGAGTTACTTTAAACAAATCAAATGGTTTCTTTTCCTGCTTGTATTGTGTACAGCATCCTTTGTACACGCGCAGGAACTAGCAATTGAAGGAGTAGTTTCTTGCGGTGATGAAAGAGCAGGGTTTGCTTCTGTTGTTTTATATGCAGATACATTGAGTGCCCCATTGCATGTAACCTACACTGACCAAGAAGGTTTTTATCGTTTAGAATTAGAGACAAAGCCTACTGAAACACTTTATCTGGGAGTACACTATGTCGGTTATATGCCTTTTTATACGAAGCTATCGCCAGATACGTTGACGAATGACTCGCCAGTACGCTACGACGTAAATTTGGAAAAACGCTCAACCGAATCGGAGATAGAAGAAATTGTTATAACAGGGAAGACAACGGGCGATGTCGATAAGAAAAGCTATACGTTTAAGACTGAAGAAATAAAACGAGCACGCGATTGTAAAGAGTTGGCTCTTCTGCTTCCTCAACTCAAGGCAGATGCCAGTACTGGCAGAATTATAGCGGCTACGGGCAGGAAAGATTTTGTAACAATTTTTATAAATGGGCATCGGGGAACGAATGAGGACTTACAAGCTATTCCTCCTTCAAAAATAATTCGTGTAGATTTTTTCGATATTCCTCCACTACGCTATGCAGAACAAGGTTTGGTCATTGATGTTATCACAAAACCTTTGGATGACGGACATCATGGAGGAATTAGCACCCGCATAGTACCACTAGAAACAGCAGCGTATGCAAGTCTGTACTACCGCTACAACACAGGGCGGCATCAATTCAAATTGTACTCCGAGAATTTTTTACGACACCTTAGAAAAGGGAGACGTACTCAGGATACTCTTGAATATAGTACTACGGATCAGCGATATTCTTTTATTAGGGATCGTATAGGGAAGATGAAGTATCACGAATTTTTACTGAAAACGCACTATGCCTATAACGAACCAGAGAAGCAATATTTCGAGCTATCGCTTGCTTCACGTTTAGAAACTTTCAATAATCCTACGCGTCAAAATTCATTAGCTTTTATAGGTACTGCATCACAGCGTGAACGCACAGGGGAAATAAGTACTCGCGACTATACAATTACGCCTGCTGTAGATGTTTACTACGAAAAAACAATAGGAAGTAGCCAATTCTTTGCATCAAACCTAGTCTATACTCATAATCAAACAGAGCAATTTTACAGCATCAAAGAAATAAATAAAGCAGATCAGCAAATAGTTTATACTGACGAATTTGAAGGAAAAAATAAGAAACATTCTGTTATTGCACAGCTACGCTACTATATTTATTTAGGTTCAGCTTGGCTACTTTTTGACTATAAAAGTATGTATTCGTATGCCTCTTTTAGTATGAAAGGAGAGAATGTAACCAACACTGCCGACCAACAGCATCAGCTGCGAGAGCGGCTTTATGTGAATTGGCAGCAACGGAAGGGGAAATTTTTCTACAGCATTACTCCTGAAGTGTATGTACACTACGTCTCTGCACATAAAGGATTAGAGAAAGCTGAGATACGCCCTATTTTCTCCCCTTTTATGGTACTGGGTTACAATTTGACAAATAATCATAGTTTGAAAATGCGAATTAAAACAACTAATCAAATCCCAGATATCGGTCAAACGACCGAACTTTTGCAGCTCGTCAATGAAAACTACTACAGGCGCAACAATCCACTGTTAAAGAATAGTTATACAGCAAAAATGAATCTTTACCACAGTTGGGCGAACGACTATTTCAGCCTAAACAATGGACTAGAATACAAATATATTTACCACGATTGGGCTCCCTTTTCAGAACGAACAGAGCGAAATGGGAAGCATATTATTGTAGAGCAAATGGGGAATATTCCTTACTCGCAAGTAGCAAGGCTAGAGTTGAGTGGCGAAATAAGACCTTTGGGCAATGAAATGTTAGCTCTGCGCTTGTATGCAAAACCAAGCTATCAGCTACATAAGTACTCTAACCAACTAAAACCTTCGCTATTTTCTATTCCCGTAGGTGGCGGTCTAACCTGTCAGATGGGAGATTTGTCGCTACAAGCCGATATCGATGCTCCATACGAGGAATTGTCCGCCGATTCGCGGATGTACAATGGCTGGTATTCTTCGCTCGCTAGCAATTTGGAATTGGGACGGTGGCAGATTAGTCTCTTCTTGGAACATCTTTTTACAGCTGAGCGCTACTATAGCAAGTCTCATTCCTTCTATCTCATACAGTCTCGCGATGTTACAACACTCCCCGATAATAAGTGGCGCTTTGGTTTCTCGGTAAACTATAGCTTCTCAATTGGTAAAGAGTACGAAAACAGCCGCCGACTTGAAAATGAAGATACTGACCGCGCAAAGCTCAGATAGTACAGTAGTATCTAGATCGAGGGTTGCATTATAAATCCCAAATTCAAGTGATAAATGCAACGCCACAGAAAAGATGTTTAGCCTATAAAAATCCCCAGAAGAGAAGAGAGGAAAACGCCTCCCTTCTCTCTGGGGTGGTTAAATGTTTATACCTTCGGCTTCCGTCCAAAAAAGCAAGAGATGGCACATTTAACCCTAGAATAAAGATACGCAATTCAGTACTTGCGAAATGTAGGTCTCACACAGAGTGCTATTGCAGAGAAAATTGAAAAAGATAAATCGGTTATCTCGCGAGAGATAAGACGTAACTGCGATATGCGTAATGGGGCATATCGGGCAGATTTAGCTCATCGTAAATATCAGGAGCGTTTAGAACAAAAGCCTAAATCTCACAAATTTACGGAACAGATAAAAGAGACCATACACCGCCTTCTTGAAGAGGACTTTAGTCCCAAACAAATCGTTGGACGCTGTAAGTTCGGGGGGAAAACCTGCGTAAGTTATGAGCAGATTTACCAATATGAGGGCGTTGCATATTTCGCTTTTACCTCCCTATCCTCGTTTTTAAGTGTTTTTT
>CAJPTS010000028.1 GCA_905373625.1 Bacteroidia bacterium | reverse complement strand
GTACTGGGCTGTTCTTGTCCAAAGCGCTAACAGAATAACCACCACCGATCTCGACACGGAATTTTTCCCACGTAAACAGTAGTTTAGCATTGCAGTAAGCCTCATAATCAATATTACGAGGCGCATCTGCTAGTTCATACTGCGTACGCTTGCCCGAGAGACTTAGCTCCGTATTAAAGAATGCAGAATAGCTACTCCGCGCAGAGAGGTTAAGCGTTTGTGCAAAGGTGCGCATTTTAGCGAGCTGACTCTCAGACAGGATATCATCTATCGAATAATTTACACCTCCGTCTAAGGTTACCGTCCAGATCCCCACAAAACGATTCTCTAGGCGGAGCGATGAGGAGATTTGCTCACTATCTCCTATGGCATACGGGCTGCCCGAGGTAAGAAGTCCCATCTGATGATATTGCGACAGGGGCGAGGTCTCTTTCATATAGTCTACTCTGAAAAAGGCACTGTAAGCGGCTTCGGTCGGGAAGTAGTTGAAATGGTAATCCGCATAAGTCTTGCGATACCCTAGGTGCGAGAAACCTCGATTATGCGTCAACGATCGGTAATTCTTGATCTGCATGCCGTACAGCAGCTCATCTGCCTGCTGTGCATTTACGCGAGAATAGGCTTGGATTCCTGTCCCCATCGCAGGCGTAAAATCATAATCTATGGCAAAGCCTGGCGTAAAATAGAACCCAGCTTTTTTGTTTGTAAGTTGAGCTTGTTGCGCGTCTTGATTTAAATACTTACCCGCCAAATCTAAGCGCAAATTCCATTTGTCATTTTTGAAGCTCCAGCGTCCTCCCAGTTCGGCAGAGTATTCCTTAAAGCGCAGATCGGTGCTCAGATCACCCTGAAAAGTAGGGCGTACGGTAAGCGTACTCGCCGATTCGAAATAAGAAATGTGATGTTTGTTCTGATTAGCGCCCTCTAACCAAAACTTTAGTTCCTGTGTCTTGGTTAGTTTTAAGCGTGTTCCCAAGCGTAAAGATGCCGTCACCTGATCTTGTTTAGTGAGAAAACGTAGCATATAACGTCCGTTGTTGGGTAAGAGATTTAACGGGAGGAGCAGTTCAGACGTGTTGAGATCATAAGTAGGTTTATTCTGCTTGCCTTCCACGGCATAGGAAAGGAAGAACAAATGGGCATTGGGGCGGAAATAAATCCCCCCATTTGTGCTCCACGTTAAGGGGGCTTCTTGTCTCTTTTCTATGTTGTTGAGGAGACGCATCGCATAGTAATCATTAGCCGTAGTTTTGGTATCTAACGTGCCGTAATCAGCCACGCCGCCAGCCATGAGCATTAGCTTTTCGGTAGGATTGTAGGTGACAGATAATGTGCCGAGTCCGTGCTGCATTTGATTAGAAACGTACTTTCCTGTCATAAACGAGGAGCCTTGCTGCGTCCCCAACATAAAGGTGCGCTTTGTCTCGGACTTCGTGTCATTCTCCGCCTTGGCAGCAAGAACTGCCGTACTAACTTTTAATTTTTTCTCCTTGTGATAGTTGTAAAGGATGTTAGCGGCGTGTGCCTGCATCTTATATGTGTCATCTTCGGGAAATACGGCGGGCATTAGCGAAGGGGCAAGCGAGATATTGATTTTGTATCCGCCCGACTCTGGGTCTTGCAAACCACCCTTGAGTGCTATGTAGTCCATAATGGAGAAGACGGGATCTGCCACATTATTTGAGGCGACCAGTGCCGTAAACATATGATTCTTGTCCATGTAGGTAGCTTTTGCATTTCCTGCGTATGCATTTTTATAGCCGCCTCCTGCTTCGATCTTCCCAAATATTTTGTTTAGCATACCAGGTTTTACGCCGACGTCGATCACCGTCTTATCTATATTCTGAAAGCCGTTTAAGATGTCGTACTCACTATACCCTTTAATAACGCGCACGGTATCTGCTACATTAGCATCTATATTTTTCGTAGCCATAGAGACGTTATCTCCAAAATAGTCTCGCCCATTAAAGAGGATCTTATCTACCTTTTTACCTTGCGCTGTGACCTTTCCATCTTGCGCCACCTTAATCCCCGGTAAGTTTGCGAGCACATCTCCCAAAGTCTTTTCCATCCCCGTAGCGTATGCTTTCAGGTTGTACCCCACGGTATCTCCCTCTCGCTTCATCCCCCCACGTCGTGCTCCGATGCGTACCGCCTCTATTTCTTTAGGGTCGTCTTTTAACACGAATTCTATTTTTTCTTGGGTAGGGAGGTGTACTTCTCGCGAAACCGTAACAAAACCGATTTGGTGTGCTTGTAACCAGTAAGTACCTTCCGCCAAATCACTCTTTACTCGAAAAATGCCTGCTGCATTAGACACCGTGTGTGCTACAATGGACGAATCCTTCGGATTTACGGTCAGTACTACAGCCAGTGGGAGCGGCTCTCCCATACTGTCTTTAATAACCCCATGCACCACTTCTTTTTGTGCTAAAGCCCAACAAGGTAGTAGACACATTGCTATTATGAAAAGAAAAAATGCCGTTGGTTTCATATTTCAAAAATTTATACCGTCTTATTTAGAACGCCTGCATAAAACGGATATTATAACTTCAAAAAATCTCAAAACAGCAAAGCAATCACGAGCATGCCGCAATTGCTTTGCCCTAGGTTACGAAATACGGGTATTAACAAATTAGCTTGATCCTACGTGAAAGGAATGATGACCACCCCGAGCTCGATGGGGTAAACCTTAGGTCCCTTGCCCGATTCAAAGAATCCCATGGGGTAAAAGTTGGAGTAGAGACGTACGGGACCGTAGCCAATACGAAACGTTACGGCGTAGCTAAGGTCGTGCATATTGAAAGAATCGCTCTCGATCTGCGTACGCGTCTTATCATAAAGTATTTTTGTAGAGCTGTGCAAGCGTAAATGCGCGAGTACACCAGCTGCCACGTAGAACTTTTTCAAGAAGCTGTGTTGTGTCTGGAATTCAAATAGAAGCGGAGCGGTAAGTGACCAACTGAAGAAACGGCTAGACTTTACCACGTGCCCCTGATCTTGCAGATTTCTATGGAAGATAATATGATCATCGCCCGTCGTCATGGTATTTTTTGTCTTAAAGCGAGAAAAGTTGAAATTCGTGCCCAACCCTATCACCATGCCAAAGTATTGGGTACCAAACGGGATGCTGTATTGCATGAAATTGATATTCCAGTTGATAGCCGACCCCATATTCATGCGCATCGGGGTGGCATCACCACTCAAATTGAAACCACCCGAAGGGGAAAGCAGCCAGTTAAACCCCAATTCTACCCCAACCCAGTGCCCTTTGTAAGTCCATTTGGGCGATCTCAAGCCCAGCAATTCTGTCACACCGTTGATGGTAATATTGATATCATCGTTATCGTCAACAGATGTTCTACGCTCTCGTCTACGCTGAGCTTTTCTCTCATTGGTTTGGGTAGAGTCTATGACGGGTTTCCCATCTTCGAAGCGATAGGACTTTCCATCTACCGTAATTTCAATGTTCTTCCCATTACGCGAAATAGTCTTTACCGTATGGGGGGTAGCCTTCGTGTCCGATTGATATACCACGAAACGGTTGTCCTGAACCGAATCGTCATCTGATATCGTGATCGTCGAGTATGTTTTTCGTGCACGCTTTGCTCGTCGCTCTGCCGCTTTTATTTGTCGTGCAGCCTGTTTTGCCTTTCGTTCCGCAATTTGTAGTTGTTCCCTAGAGCGCACGGTGTGTTGCTTAGTGTTTACACGCTCCATCGCTTCCTTAATCTTCGTTGCACTGTAGTCATCGATAAGATATGCAGGGAAGTTTACAGAGTCGGGGATCACGATTGTGGTGTCCAAACGGTCAATATCTAGTACGAAGGTTAGTTGCACAGAGTCGTAGCCCGAAAATTCGTACAGCATAATATCCTTACGATTAACGTTTAGCGCCTTCTCTATATAGGCATTTAGACGCGCGAATGCAGCCTTGTACTCTTCATCTGTGACCTTGCGCGGAGTACGTTCGTCATCCTTTCCTTCTGAAGAGGAAGAGTAAGATACGCTTTTTGACCTACTAATAACCTGTTGTGCCGTGACCTGACTGAGGCAGAAGGGGGCAGCCATTAGTAAAGCGAGTATGAGCAGTTTGTATGAACTTTTCATTTTTCTTGTTTTAGATTCGTTCGTAGGACGTGGTTGCCTACGAAAAGTTACAACTGAATCGGTTAAAAGTGCGTTTTTGGGGTTTCATGTAGGGGCGAGGCGTGCCTGTTGCACAAGCTAAAAGTAAAAAGCTATAAGTAGGTACAAAGTACGAAGTCCCAAGTTCAAAGCTTCATCAGGTACTAAGTAAGCTAAAAGTAAAAAGCTAAAGGCTAAAAGTAGCGCAAAGCGTTTATTTCGTCTGTCGTCTCTCGTCTTTCGTCTCTATTTCGCCCGATTCGTTTATAGGCGTTAATTTTATGCCGTAAAGAGAGGAGGGTTATGGAAGAATCTGTACTTATTGTGGGCGGAGGTATGGGGGGGCTTATAACGGGCGCTCTCTTAGCCAAGGAGGGGTATCGGGTCTGCATTCTGGAAAAGAATGCCACCATCGGGGGGGGGCTACAAACCTTCCAGCGTAGCGGTATCGAGTATGTAACAGGAATGCACATCGTGGGCGGTTTTCACCCGAATGGAGTCATTTACCGCATTTGTAAGTACTTGGGAATTGTAGATCGGCTAACACTCCTCCCCGTTGATGCCGATTGTATGGATCAGATAACGTATGCATCTGACGGACGCACGTATAAAATTGCCTCGGGACGCAATGGGTTTATCAATAGCTTAGCAAATTATTTCCCCACCGAGCGTGAGAATATTACCCGCTACGTGGATCGGATGTATGAGATGGCAGACCAGCTCGATCATTTTAACTTGCGTCCCACCGCAGACGACCTCTTTCAGTTCCCGCCCGAATTCTTTATGCCCGCTGACGAGTTTATCGATCAGTTCACCACAGACCTGCGCCTGCGCGACTTATTTGCCTACATGAATTCGTTACACGGAGCCATCCGCGGTAAAACGCCAGCTTATATTCATGCTTTGCTCAACGTATTTTACATAGAAGGCGTTTCGCGTTTTGTTGGAGGTTCATCCCAACTGTCAGAAGCCTTAAGTAGTACAATCGCTGCGCACGGAGGAATTGTCTATAACAATGCGGAAGTGGTTCGCATCGCCGTGCAAGATCGGAAGATTACGCACGTAGAGGTGAAAAATGGCAAACATTTTAGCGCCGACCATTACATCTCAGCAGTTCATGTGAACGAGCTATTACGCGTGATAGATAGTACGGCCTTCCCAAAATCTTTCTCTAATCGTATTCTCTCGATCCCAAATACCTATTCTGCGTTTTTTGTCTTTATCGAATTACAGGAGCGCTCCTTCCCTTACATCAATCATACTTGTTATTACGAGCAGGATTACGGCGACATCTGGCAACTAGAAAAATATACCCCAGAGTGGCCACGCAGTTTCATGTATATGACGCCCCCAGTAGCGAATCAGGATGAGTGGGCCACACACTTAGTTGTAAACCTCGTAATGCCGTATGACGTGGTGCGTAAATGGGAAAATACGGTAACTGGAAAACGTGGGGCTGAATACGAAGTTTGGAAACATGAACGAGTGGGGAGGGTGCTTGATCGTTTTGAAGAACTATATAAGGGTTTCCGTGCTAAAATTAAGAAGATCTATTCTGCCTCACCGCTGACACTCCGCGATTATTATCACGCTGCCGATGGCTCTATTTATGGCTATGCGAAAGACTGCCAGAATCTTATGCTTTCGCAGATCTCCATTTTCACTAAGGTGAAGAATTTGCTCCTGACAGGACAATGTATTCGCCTGCATGGCATTTGTGGTGTACCACTTACTGCCATTAGTACCGTCGAGGCGCTCGTGGGGCGAAATAAAATCATCGAAAAATTATAGGATCGTGGGGCGTATTGTATTATTTGCCGCGATGTTAATCTGGGCGATACCCTCGGGCGCACAAACTTTTCGCATTTGGGAGGGTACCAACACGGGATCCAACAGTGTAACCATGGAAGCCTATATTCCTCCGCACGGAGAGGCAAAGACTGCCATCATCATTTGTCCTGGCGGCAGTTACCACTGGTTAGATAAAGAAAACGAGGGACGCAAAGTCGGCGAATGGCTAAAAGCCAACGGAATCGCAGCATTTGTATTACACTACCGCGTTGCGGGAATCTTTGCCTATTGGTCGCACTACCGTGTACTCTGGCGCGGGAATCGTCACCCCGATATGATTCAAGATGTACAACGCGCCATCCAACTCGTTCGCGAGCGAGCCGAGAACTGGGGTATAGATCCCGACCGAGTAGGTGTTATGGGCTTTTCTGCGGGCGGACACCTAGCTGCTATGGCTGCTATCTACGGTAAGACGAACTTCCTTACACACCTCGCATTACCTCCCACGGTAGATGTGCGACCCAACTTTGCTGCTGCAATTTATCCCGTAGTTACTTTCCATGACAAGCGCTTTGCGCACAAAAGATCGCGTAAAGGAATTTTGGGAGAATTACCTCAGTATCAGGTGCAGATGCAAGACTCGTTATCCTTGGAGCGCCACGTACAGGCGGATTGTCCTCCCATTTTTATTGTCAACTGTAAAAACGACCCTACGGTGAAATATCAAAACAGCGAGTTGCTCGATTCGGCTCTAACGGCGCAGGGGGTACAACATAGGTACATACAGTACCAAACGGGCGGACACGGCTTCGGCGCAAGTAATAAGAAAGGGACACTTGAGGCACGGCAGTGGAAAAATGAGTTCTTGCATTGGTTACATGCGTGGGAACAAGAGCAAGAGAAATGCTGCGTTGGTGAGTCGCAAGCGTATTAACGCACGTTTTCAATAAAGCAAAGATGGGAGTAATTAACGATCGCGATATAGAATTCCAGTCGCCCGAACAAATCAAGCTCTTTCAGGAGTCGTTACTTCGTAAACAGCTTACTTACTTGCAGACGCATTCGCGCTTTTACCAACGCTTATTTGCCGAGCATCATATCAACCTGAGCGCTATTCAAACCATAGAAGATTTGCAGCAGCTCCCTTTTACCGAAAAAAAAGATTTGCAACTCTTTAATGAAGACTTCCGCTGCGTGCCTAAAGAGAAGATCGTAGATTACATCACCACTTCGGGTACACTCGGCGCTCCCGTCACTTTTGGTTGTAGTGATGCCGACCTTGACCGCTTAGCTCTGAACGAGGCGAAATCTTTTGCCTGTGCAGGGCTTAA
This sequence comes from Bacteroidia bacterium, assembly GCA_905373625.1. Taxonomy (GTDB): domain Bacteria; phylum Bacteroidota; class Bacteroidia; order Bacteroidales; family CAJPTX01; genus Bacteroides_D. Next base: position 7,479 of record CAJPTS010000028.1, on the reverse strand, counting down.
GCCAGGTAACGTCGTGCAGCTCATGACAACGTTAGACAAGCGCTTCATGGCAGGCTTAGCTTACTTCCTCGGTATTCGGAAACTCGGAGCGAGTATCATTCGCGTGGGGAATGGAATCCCCGAATTACAGTGGGATACTATTGAACGCATGCGCCCTGACACCTTGATGTGTGTACCGTCTTTCATCCTCCGTCTAATGGAATACGCACAGGAGCATAACATAAACCACCGTGCATCATCTGTAAAACGAATAATAGGAATCGGAGAAGGACTTCGTAATCAAGATTTTACACTCAATATGCTCGGGCGTCGTATACACGAGAGGTGGCCTGAACTAGAGCTCTTAGCCACGTATTCGAGCACGGAGATGTCAGCCACCTTCTCCGAGTGTCCGTATGGGCTTGGAGGACATGTACATCCCGAGCTCATAATCGTGGAAATCGTTGACGAGAATAATCACCCTGTCCCTGTAGGAGAGCCTGGTGAAGTAGTGGTCACGACACTGGGCGTAGAAGCCATGCCCTTATTGCGCTTCCGCACGGGCGACATAGCTTCTATGCATACAGAGCAGTGTGCGTGCGGTCGGTGGAGCTACAGACTGTCACCTCTCGTGGGTCGTAAAAACAATATGATAAAACTCAAGGGGACAACCCTTTATCCGCCTGCCCTTAACGACGTGTTAGACAATACACCATACGTGGAAAACTACGTGGTCGTTGTGCGACTCACGGAAGCAGGAACGGACGAAGTTGTAGTAAAAATAGGCTTAAAAGAACCGCCTTGTGACGAAGGGCAACGCGAGGAGTTCATAAAATCGTTGAAAGACAGCTTCAGATCGCGTATTCGTGTAGCCCCCATCATTGAAATTTGTACGCAGGACGAGATCCGAATTATAAACTTCCCTGCCAAGAGTAGAAAGCCTATAAAATTCATCGATGAGCGCAATATGCAAGCTTAATGGGCTCATGTTTTGTAATATAGCACTAGCATGTTGACGCGCTTTTTGTTACGCACCTATGATTATCTGTGCACGCACGTCCGCATTCGTTGGGCATTATTACTTTTTCTTCTCTTAGTCGCACTACTCTCCTTACTCCGTTTGAACTTCCGAGAGGATATCGCAGATTTTTTACCTCGCGATCCGAATTACCAATTATCGGTCTCGGTATACCAGCAACTAAATGCAGCCGATAGGATATTTATACTCTTTCAGTTACAAGACACTTCGGCACGAGATCCGCAGCGTATAGTTGAGGCAATAGAACATTTTACGGAGCTAACAGGCTCATGTGGGTGGACGGTAAGCAGTTTGCTCGACGTAGAAAAATTTGAAGCAATACAAGATTTTATTTATACACATGCCCCTTTACTACTGTCACACTCAGACTATGAACGGTTGGAGCATAAAATGCACCCTGACTCGTTACGAACCTCGATACAAAGAGATAAGGAGCTGCTCCTTTTCCCCGTGAGCAGTTTTACAAGTCAGCGTGTAGAACAAGATCCGTTAGATCTTTTTTCTCCACTATTCTCGCGTCTTTTTTCAGTGATGCCTTCGGCACGTTATGAATTGCATGAAGGTTATGTTTTTTCCCCCGACGACAAGCTTGCTCTCGCAGTAATGCATTCGCCCTATGGGGCTAGTGAGACTAGTAAAAATTCTGCTCTACTTGATTCGATACAACAAACCATCGGACAAGTAAAAACGGCGTTCCCCGACGTACAGATTAACCTGACGGGAGCTCCTGTCATCTCCGTGGATAATGCAAGACAAATCAAACAGGATAGTGTTCTGGCGTTCGCTATTGCGGCGCTTTTAATTCTGCCATTGCTGTTCTATATGCTTCGGCGTCTGCGTTACCTCTTTTTCATAGTTATTTCGCTCACATTTGGTTGGCTCATCGCCTTGGCGGCCATGGCGTGGATCAGCGATGAGGTATCATTAATAGTTTTAGGCATAGCGTCCATTATAAGCGGGATAGCAGTTAATTATCCGTTGCATTTTTTGTCACATCTGACCCACAAAGGTTCGCCGCGAGGTGTTTTGGCTGACATTGTAGAACCTCTTGTTATAGGGAATGTTACTACAGTTGGTGCTTTTGCTGCGCTCATTCCGCTCAATTCTACAGCATTGCGCGATCTGGGGCTTTTCGCCGCATGCATGCTTGTAGGTACCATCTTGTTTGTCGTGATCTTCCTGCCGCATTTTGTGGGACAGAGGCATAACATCCCAACGACGCTTAACACTAGCTCTGACGAAGAATATATACCCCATTACCCACGTAATAAGTTCTTGATTGGTGGTCTAGTCGTCGCAACAATCGTACTCGGTTACTTCAGTCTTTTTACGGAGTTTGATACCGACGTGCGTAATATTAACTATCTGACGTCTGAACAGAAGGTGCTACTCAACGAATTAACGCAGTTGCAACAAGAATCTACAGATTCCGCGCGCATCTATTACACCACCACAGATAGTACGTCAGATGCCGCATTGGAGCGCTGTCTGCAGTATTTTCCCGATCTCGTGGTCACGGGACACACTACACAACAAGAACGGCTCAAACGCTGGAATGAATTTGTAGCACGTCATCACGAAATATTTGAAACGACCTTGCCGCTCCTGTGGGAAGAAGCTGGTTTTTCTCCTACCGTCTTTGAAACCTACCGCCTTATTAGTGCCCCTCTTGAACTGTCTGAATTCTCTCCGCTATTAGAAGCTGGCATCAGTAATCAATTAGTAGGCAATACGGCTGTCGTAATAAGAAACGAACCTCTTGCGACAACCGAAAGTTTGATTGCACATTTTAATGCACTTGATCTCGCGCACAATTATGCATTTAGTGTTCGGAGTATGAATTCGGCAGTAGCGCGTTCGCTTGCAGACAATTTTAATTATATCGGCTTCGTATGCGGCGCGATTGTCTTTTTCTTCCTCTGGCTCTCTTTCCGCAAACTCAGCTATGCGGTGATTGCTTTTCTTCCCATGCTCATCTCGTGGCTCTGGATACTGGGCTCGATGCATCTGCTTGGTATACGCTTTAATTTAGTCAACATCATCCTCGCCACTTTCATTTTCGGACAGGGCGATGACTACAGCATTTTTATCACCGAGGGACTCATTTACGAGTACACGCATCACCGTCGCATTTTGGCACAGTACAAGCGGAGTATCTTCTTTTCCGCCGCCATTATGTTTATCGGGATGGGGAGTCTCATCGTGGCACGTCATCCAGCCTTGCGCGGCTTAGGCGAGATAACTATTGTGGGCATGGCTTCGGTCGTAGTGCTCACCTACATAATTCCCCCGATTGTATTTGGCTTATTTGTCCGTTTTTTTAAGACGAAACGGCTGCATTAACCGAATTGGTGTCTAGCCAGTGTGCTACACTTACAGAGATACCGTACGCTTTGTACGAAAATGAACACTATCGTTCTCCTGATTTTCAGCTTTTTACACTTTTGGAATATGGCTTGTAAATCTCTCTAATGTATTAAAGAGCGGATAGCAAGCACGAATAAACATAGTTATGGATAGAGAAATACCCAAACAGACCCTTCTACGCGAGCGGCGTAAACTTTTACTCAAAATAGCTATTGTAACGGCAGTTGTCGTTGTGATTATTATCCTATTAGTTAACCTTTTTGCTCAAGGTATACGTGCCGATGCTTTACAATTTTCAACGGTAGAGCGCGGCCCTATAGAATTAACGATCAATACCTCGGGCATTGTACATCCTGCAGTAGAAGAAGCCGTAGTATCGCCTATCAGTTCCCGCCTTTTACAAATATTCCACAAGCAAGGGGATTCTGTCGCCGCGGGCACGCCTTTACTGCAACTAGATCTATTAAGTACTCAGTCCTCCTACGAAAAGATGAAAGACCAGCTACAAATGCGCATCCTCGAGGGCGAGCAACGCGAAGCACAAAACGCCTCTGATCTCAGCAACATGCAAATGAAACTGAAGGTCATGGATATGCAGATCGACCAAAAGCGGATAGAGTTAAAAAATGCACTGCGCTTAGATAGTTTGGGCAGCGGAACAGCCAACACTACGCGACAGGTGGAGATGAGCCTCAAGGTGGCCGAACTGGAGCGTGAACAGCTGAAGCTAAGAATCGCGAACGAACAACGCATTGCACGAGCACAGCGCAATGTAAAAGAGTTGGAGGTACAAATTGCGAAAAAAAACCTCAACGAGATTGGTAAGGTGCTCGATGAGGCAAAACTAAAAGCCCCACGTACGGGCATTCTTACCTTCATCAATACACAAGTGGGAGCGCAAATCTCGGCAGGGATGCAAGTGGCAACCGTATCTGATCTTTCACATTTTCGTATTGAGGGCGAATTTCCAGACGGGTATGCCAGCAGAGTCTCTACGGGAACGCCTGTACTTATAAAAGCGGGGAATCAGCGGTTAAACGGACAAGTAACGCTTATTGCTCCTACATCAAAGAATGGGACATTGAACTGTTCCATACAAATTACTGATTCGGTGGTAACAGGACTTCGTTCTGGGTTAAAAGTGGAGCTCTACTTGCAAACTGCCAAGAAACACGATGTACTCCGTATAGGGCATGCGGCATTCTACAAAAAAGCTGGTCCGTACTACGTATGGGTTCGCAAAGGAGACGAAATAGAGCGACGCAAAGTAACCCTTGGCGAAGCAAGCTACGAGTACATAGAAGTAGTGGACGGTCTGGACGAGGGTGAGGTTGTAGTGCTGAGTGACATGGAGACACACAAAGACCATCTGAAATTGAAATTGCGATAAGAAAACTTCTCATATCATGAAAATATCTGGATTCATACGCCAAGCTTGGCGCTTACTTCGCGAGAGTCCCGTGTTGGGGTTCGTATCTATTTTTGGGACGGCTTTAGCCATCGGACTTGTAACGATAACTGTGGCTTCGCAACGTCTGATCCCTGAGGGAGAAATATATCCCGCCTACAAACGATCGCGCATGCTTTTTTACAAGAAATCGCAAGAAAAGAGCACAGAGAGTGAGCAAACCTCCTCTTCTTCGGTAGGACTCAAACTCGCGCAACGGATTGCAGGATTAACAACAGCAGAATGCGTCTCTATTTCAGAAGGTTATCCAGACGATTATCCATTTCGTCGTGCGGGTGAAAAACGCGAGTTGACTCGCTTTGTTCTTGGTACAGACGCAAATTTTTGGCAAGTCTACGATTTCGATTTTGTGAGTGGAAGCCCCTATACTTCTGAGGATGTGGAATCTGCGACCCGTGTAATCATTATAGACGAACCTACAGCGCATACATTCTTCGGCAATGAACCTGCTGTTGGGCAGGAGCTCCTTGTCGGTTTCAAACCTACGCGCGTAATAGGAGTTGTAAAACCCGTAAGCAGCTTTATAAGTGCTGTAGCAGCCAATGCTTGGATGCCTTATTCTGTAGCTAAATCTTTCGCGCATGCGGGCGAGCTACGCGGCCCGTACAAAGTAGAAATTTTAGCTTATAAAGCTTCCGATTTCTCTAAAATACGCAAAGAGCTAGATGAGGTTTTAAGCAGATACGATGCTGAGCTAGCGCCTAGATATATTTCTAGGATGGATCAACCAGACGAACTTCGTGCATCGCTGGCGCGTGTATGGAGCAATGTTGGTCCTGATATGAAACAAATAAACAGAGAGTTTTATGTATCCTTGATTCTACTCTTTCTCATTCCAGGCATCAACCTAATTGTCATTTCCCATGCACGTATGCGACGTCGATTACAAGAATTGGGAGTGCGAAAAGCATTTGGTGCAACGACCTCTAAGCTACTTTGTCAAGTATTCCAAGAAAGCCTTGTTTATACAATAGTGGGAGCCATTTTAGGCATTGTACTACTTGTCATTGCTGCGTATGGTATGCAATCAATGTTTTTCGAGAGTCCTATTACTGATATGATGAATGGAGTCACTTTTTCTATTCCTCTCTCCAGTGTACTCTCGTGGCGCGTACTACTTGTCGCAATTTTATCTTCATTTTTTCTCAATGCCAGCGCTATGCTCATCCCCGCTTGGCAAATGGCACGGCGCGACATTGTTTACTCACTCAGTATCAAACGATAGCAATAGGAGAATAGGCTCATGCTTAAACATATATTTACCATCCTCTGGAACGAGCGCAGGAATAACCTCCTGATATGGGTAGAAATGCTCATTATCGCACTATGTAGCATCTACCTGGTCGATTACTTGGTCTCTGAACTTTGGCTAGTGAGCCGCCCTATGGGGTGCGATATTCACAACGTTGCACGAATTCGGATCGGTATTATTCCACCTGAGAGTCCTGACTATGTCGATGCACCGAGCGACTCTGCCTCAACCGCAAAAGCTGTTAATACACTGCTACAACGTATTGAAGCCCATCCATCTGTAGAGTCTACCTGTATATCATTGAATTCGCAGCCTTACCAAGGTAGTAACAGCTCGTATTCTTTCACACTGGATACACTTACTGCACCGAATGTGCTTGTTCGTACAGTAACACCTTCTTTTCTTCGTGTTTTTCGTGTCGAAAGCGAAAACAGTACGTGTGAAGAGATGGAACAAGCGCTTGAAAATAAGCAACTCGTCGCTGGCGAACTTTTGGCTAAAATGCTCGATTGTAATCCGCCAGACACATTTAAAGGTAAAGAAGTAATGAGGGGCGACTCTAGCGTCTATAAAATAGGTGCAGTATGTAAAAATATGCGTATCGATAATTTCTGGGGCACTAGTCCCAGTATTTTCATCTATGAAGACGAGTTTGCAAAGTCTATCGGATTGTATGTAGAATGGATGGAATTTGCACTTCGTCTTAAGGAAGATGCCGACATTAGTTTTGATGCGCTATTCACCGAGCTAAAAGATCAACTCCGTGTAGACAATTTTTACGTGACACACTTTGAAGATCTGAGTGTAACCAAGCAAGTATTTCAAAAAGAGGATTACAATGCACTGAAAATACGACTACTCTATGTGGTATTTTTGGCTATCTGTATTTTCCTCGGCATTGTAGGCACATTCTGGTATCGTGCACAGCAACGCCGCTCCCAAATCGGGTTACGTCTTGCTATGGGAGATACACCGCGTCACTTGTTGTGGCTATATAATCTTGAAGGTTTGCTTATGCTATACATGACATTGATATTTACCATCCCTAGCTATTACCTTCTCAAGCACTACGAGATTTTACACCGCTACTGGAGTGTTTTCTCTTGGCGCGTACCCCTTGTATTCGGTATTACCTACGGAGTGATTACGCTACTCATTTTTGTAGCCATTTGTCTGCCAACACACTCGGCAGTACATACAGCGCCCTCTATTGCTATGCGAGACGAGTAGTATTGAGAAATATCTGAAATGAGAACGGCGTGTAAGTACATGCCGTTCTTAATTGTAGTGTGATTTTTCAGAGATGGATTTTATTATATGTACTAGCGAGTCTGTAAAAAGAGGTACTGGGCTTTGATTCTGTGTACACCCCTT
>CAJPTS010000027.1 GCA_905373625.1 Bacteroidia bacterium | reverse complement strand
ACGGGATGGTGCGTATTCCTCTCAAGAATTGCTCTACGGGATAGTTTTCGTTTGGCGAGTGAATGGCATCGGACTCGAGTCCGAAGCCTAGAAGAATACTTTTTACGCCCAATTTTTTCTCGAAGGTACTCACGATGGGTATACTTCCACCGCTTCGGAAAGGCACTGGTTCTTTGCCGAGCGATTCGAGTACGGCGCGATGTGCAGCTTGGTAGGCAACCGTATCAGTGGGCGACACATAGCCATATCCGCCATGCAAGACCTCTACGTCAACTTTTACAGATTTGGGAGCAATGCTCTTGAAATACTTTGTAAACAGCTCACCGATCTTCTTCCAGTCTTGGTTTGGTACGAGACGCATACTGATCTTAGCGTGCGCCTTAGAGCCAATTACCGTCTTAGCTCCTTCGCCCGTATAACCGCCCCAAATACCATTAACATCGAGCGTGGGGCGAATACCAGTACGTTCCATAGTAGTGTAGCCAGCTTCGCCTTGTACGTCATCAATATCTAAGGACTTCTTGTACGCGTCTAGGTCAAAAGGCGCTTTTGCCATTGCAGCGCGGTCTTCCTTTGACGCCTCTAGTACGTCGTCATAAAATCCTGGAATGGTAATATGTCCGTTTTCATCGATAAGCTGACTAATCATCTTAGCTAGGACATTGATGGGGTTTGCTACAGCTCCGCCATATAAACCAGAGTGAAGATCGCGGCAAGGTCCTGTCACACTAACCTGTACATAACAGAGACCGCGCAGCCCCGCCGTAATAGAGGGCGTATCGGCAGACAACATGGAAGTATCGGCGATCAAGATTACATCGGACTTGACGAGTTCTTTGTGTGTATCGAGCCACTTGTCCAAACTTTCAGATCCGATTTCCTCTTCGCCTTCAATCATAAATTTCACATTGCAGGGCAGTGTGTTGGTTTTCACCATTAACTCAAAAGCCTTCGCGTGCATGAAGGCTTGCCCCTTGTCGTCATCTGCCCCACGACACCAGATCTTTCCGTCCTTGATGACTGGCTCAAACGGTTCTGTATTCCATTCGTTTATCGGATCTACGGGCATCACGTCATAGTGTCCGTAGACGAGTACTGTCGGCAGCTTTGGATCAATTATTTTTTCACCATAAACGATTGGGTTGCCTTGCGACGGCATGACCTCAGCCTTATCTCCACCAGCTTTGAGTATTGCATCCCGCCAGTATTCGGCTGCACGCACCATGTCGGCTTTATGTGCACTTTCCGAACTTATAGAGGGGATGCGTAGCAGACCAAAGAGTTCGTCGAGGAAACGCTTCTCGTTCTCGGTAACATATTTTTTTATTGTTTCCATTTCACTTTATAGCTAAGTATTATTGACAAATATACTCAATTAAAATAAGTGACAACTTGTTTTTTCCCAAAAGGTAAACTGGTTATTATAAAGAGGATTTGGTTCTCAGAGAAACTTTACACTTAACAGAATTCGCACTACACGAACGTTTAAACTCTAACCCGCTTTAATTCCTCAATGTGTAATTCGCTAACTCCTTACCCTTACACGCAGTAGCAAATTTTACCTAACTTCGGTTCATCAAATATCTATTTTAAGATGCATACAGCACATCGCTTCGTACTCTTTCTAGCCTTGCTATGCCTAGCAACAGGCTATTTGATGGCTCAGGAAACAGACATCTACCGCCGTCCACAGAACAATGAAAAGCGTTTTAATATCAATGAGGAGAGTCATTACTTAATGGGCGAGATTTCTGCAGAATACCATGGTAACCTTCTGTATCATCGTCCGCCGTCCATGTTGGAAGGTTTAACGAAAAATCTCGCAAACATACCCCACGATGTCTTACCCGAGTGTTGCATGTACAAGGTGTATATTATGCATGCAAAAAATGGTTGGTGGCTAGTAAACGACATTGTGGCTTTCTGTGACTGTCCCAAAGATCCATATTACGATCCTGTGATTGGTGATTTACCCGTTTTGGCAGACTCACTACTTAGGCAGCGCTGGATACCCTATTCCCAAGTTACGGTTAATACAAAGAATTACGGTGGTGAGACCCTCACGGTCTATGAGTTGCCGAGCCATTCGTCGAAAAAGCTTCTCACTTTCAACGATGAGTCTCACGAATTTCGCCCCCTCAGCATCTGGGAGGATTGGGTAGAGGTGGTGAGTATGGATGGGAAACTTCGAGGTTGGTTGCCCTCACAATGGGTCTGTGGTCATCCGATGACTTTGTGCCAGTAAACCCCCAAACGTTACTTCAGCTTAAATAAAAAAGGGTGTGTCTAATTTCTATTTTGACACACCCTCACGGTTCAGTGTAAATAATATTTTCTACAAGACGAGCATAGCATCGCCATAAGTGCCGAAGTTGTACTCCTCTTTTACGGCGGTGTTGTACATATTCATCATAAGGTCGTAGCCCGTAAATGTACCAACGGTAATCATCAGGGAAGAGCGCGGGAAGTGGAAGTTCGATATAATACTCTTAGGTACCTGTATCTGATACGGGGGGAAGATGAACTTATTCGTCCACCCGCTTGTGGCCTTTACTCTGGCATCTGTGGTAACAGAACTCTCTAACGTACGTATGACGGTAGTACCTACGGCACAGACGTTTTTCCCCGCATCTAATGAGCCGTTAATAAGCTCCTCCGTTTCTTCGGGGATTTCAAATTGTTCAGAGGCCGCCTTGTGCTTCGAGAGGTCTTCTACCTCAATTTTCTGGAAATTACCTAGCCCCGCATGCAGCGTTATATAGGCGATATTTACGCCTTTAATTTCGAGTCTTTTGAGTAACTCTCTGCTCATATGCAAGCCCGCCGTAGGCGCAGCAACTGCTCCTACGTGTTTTGCATATATGGTTTGATAGCGTTCCTCGTCCAGCTCTTCAACGCCTCGTTTAATAAAACGCGGCAAGGGAACCTCTCCCAATTCGTGGAGGCGTCGTGCAAATTCTTCCTTTGTACCGTCAAAGAGGAAAGTTATGATGCGTCCGCGACTGGTAGTATTATCAACGACCTCGGCCACGAGCGAGTCTCCTTCGCCAAAATATAGTTTGTTGCCGATACGAATTTTACGTGCGGGATCTACCAAGACGTCCCACATGTGACGCTCAGTATCGAGCTCTCGTAATAAGAAGACCTCGATCTCGGCATTGTTTTTTTCTTTAATACCGTAAAGGCGTGCACGAAAGACCTTGGTATTATTTAGAACTATCGTATCTCCGTCAGAGAAGTAGGAGACTAAATCCTTAAATGTTTTATGCTCTATCTTGCCCGTCTTCCTATATCCTACCATGAGCCGTGCCTCATCGCGATAGGTTGGCGGATACTTAGCAATAAGCTTCTCAGGTAACGTAAAATCAAACTGCGATAGTTTCATGTAAGTATAGCTTAAAATTTAACTTTCTTCAAAAGGCGTCGTAAGCGTTATGCTCGTCACCTTTAAGAACTCTTCTAACGTTTCTAATGTTACGGCATCACCGACGACATCACTTCCGCTTCGTGTCCGCCGTAGCGCTGTGAGATGTGCTCCGCTGTTGAGCTGTAGCCCCAAATCGCGTGCCAAAGCCCGAATATACGTTCCTTTGGAACAAGCGATTCGAACGTGTAGTTCATTTTCTTTTCTTGCTAGGAGCTCAAACTTACGGATGGTAACCTCCACGGGGGGCAAGTCGTCTTCAGCTCCTTTTCGCGCCAACTTGTATGCTCGTTTGCCGTTTACCCTCTTTGCAGAGAATATAGGAGGACGCTGCCAAATAGTACCACTTAAAGCACTAATCGCCAAATCAATACACTCGTCAGTGATATGTTCGGTAGGGAAGTAAGCATCGGGCTCGGTTTCCATATCATAGGACGGCGTAGTTGCTCCGAGTCTGAAAGTAGCTTCATACTCTTTATCCTCGGCAGTGCGCGTCATAGCTTCTTTTGTTTTTTTCCCGATACAAAGAACCATGAGCCCCGTAGCCAACGGATCTAACGTCCCAGCATGTCCGACTTTAATTTTTGGGATTCCATAATAGTTGCGCAACAGGATTCTCACTTTTGCGACCACGTCATTAGAGGTCCAACCTAATGGTTTATCTATTAAGACGATTGCCCCATCGTCAAGCAGACTTTCTTTAGTAAAAAATAGCTGAGGCATCCTCTTTGCGATGGCTGAAATTAGTGGTTAATTAGTGTATATGACAATGTGTATACTACGCGCCCCGTCAGGCATTGAAAAAGGCAGCAACGATGGCAATAACTCCAACTAATGCGCAATAAATGGCAAACCAAACTAAGCGTCCTCGCCTTACAAGCGATAACATCCAACGACAAGCAAGATATCCCGATGCAAAAGCCGTGAGCACGCCAGCCCAAAAAGGCAGAGTGGTGTACATTGCCGTCGAAAGATCTCCCGTGAGGATTTCTAAGAGGTTCATCCCTATAATGGGCGGCAACACCATGAGAAAAGAGAAGCGTGCCGCGTTAGGTCGATCCAAGCCCATGAGTATACCCGTGGCAATTGTAGAACCACTGCGCGACAAACCTGGGAGTACTGCAACCGCTTGCGCGATACCCATTACAAACGCGGTGGCATAGGTAGGCTGGTGATGTATGCGTGCCATTTTTACGGGACGGTTCGTCAGCATGAGTAAAAATGCCGTGAGCAGTAACATGACGCCCACAAGGAGCAAATTCCCCGTAAAGAGTACTTCCAGCTGTTCCTTAAAAAGGAAACCAACTATGGCTACGGGGATCATGGATATCACAATCTTGACCACGTACTCCGTTTCCCAATTCCAACGCCACGCAAAAAGTCCGCGTAAGATTTTCCATACCTCGCGCCATAATGCGGCAATTGTACTTAAAACCGTAGCCCCGTGTAATGCGACCGTAAAGGTTAGATTCTGCTCTCCGTCTATGCCGAGCAGGACTCGTCCGAGCTCCAGATGCCCGCTACTACTAATGGGGAGGAATTCTGTTAACCCCTGTATCAGCCCCAACAAGATGGCTTGCCATGTTTCCATTCAGGTGGGTGTTACGCCTTATTTTCTCCCGATTTGTTTCGCTTACCTCTGTACATTATGGCAAAAATTTCAAATAAGAAACCGCCTAGTACCAGCATGGGAGCAAGCGTGATCCGACGGAAGTTAAATATCTCGGGGTTAAAGCCCGTTGGATCCTCTGCCTTCCCGCCAATCATTAGCACGAAGCCCAAAATAATAATTCCCAGTCCTACGGCAAGTAATTTATAATTGAGGCGCGTGAGTGGGAATCTTCCGTCTTCGGGCTTCTGCTCCACATTCTTTTTTTCTTCTGCCATTGTAAATGTTTCTATTTAATACACTCTCTAGTGCGCTATTTCTTCAGTGAAAGCACGCCCGCGCAGACTAATAATACAAGTCGCCCTCAGAGAGGCGCAAATATTTCCCTACAGCAAAATAGGTGGTAACGAGATTGATAGTAATGCCCAACAGGAGCACAAAGATACTCACCAAAGTCAAGACTCCGTACTGGTGCAGATTTACAAGTGTAGCAAAGTCCTCTTGAATGAACCATACACTCAGTAAGATTAAGCCTATTGCCAAGAATGCCGCATAAAAGCCATGCCGTACGGCGCGTAAAAGGAACGGTCGCTGTACAAAAGCTGCTGTAGCCCCGACTAATTGCATGGTTTTAATAATAAAACGGCGTGCATAGATCGAGATCCGTATTGTGTTGTTAATCAGTACAAGGGCAATAAAGCTCATGATCAAGCTGAAAGCGAGGATGATGGAGCTCAATTTGTGTACATTGGTGTTTACTAGATCTACCAAATCTGGTTCGTAATGCACCTCAGTTACTTGTGGCGCATTCATGAGCGAAGCACTAATGGCTTGTAGACTATCATTATTTGTCCACGCTGCATGCAACTTCAATTCAATGGAAGGCGACAGTGGGTTATATTTTAACAATGCGAGGAAATCTTCGCCGAGCGCCTCTTTAAGTTCTTGTGCTGCACGTTCTTTGCTAATAAATTCGGATTCTTTTACGTAGGGCGATGCATCGAGCGTCTTTCGGAGGAATTCCGCGTCAGCATTTCGGACATCTTCGCGCAGTACAATGGAAAAACTAAGATTTTCTTTCACGTAAGTTGAGAGCCTATCAACATTGATGAGGAGTAAGCCCAACAAGCCCAGCGCGTAAAGCACAAACGTCGTACTTATGATAGACGATATAAAACTGCTTCGCATACGCCAGACGGCGCGCTGGTTTGAGTCTAGGGGCATCGTGCGTTAGCTATTGGTTATTTTTGCGCCTTCTGCTGGCTTTACCCTAAGTTGCAAATAAAGAGCTATCAATAAGAGTACTAAGATCAGAATCCCGAAGACTAAGTCAGCCCACTGCGCCACATAATAACTTGGCAAAGAGAATGAAAAGACCACTTCTTTTGCTCCAGCGGGGATATTGAGTCCGCGGAGTAAATAATTTACTCGATAGATCGGCACTTCTACGCCATCTATCATTGCTCGCCACCCTTTCGGATAAAAGATCTCTGAGAATACTGCAAAACGCTCACCCGTTGTTGCCACTCGATACGTTAGACGGTTAGGTTCGTATTGTGAGAGTTCTATCTGATCAGTACTGTCTTTGGGAGAGAATTTGTTCGGCTGTGGATCAGTAGCAAGTATATAAGCAACGCGATCTATATTTTCCCTCCCGATCGAGTCCAACTCAGCGTCGGGGGAGTCTACTTTCACCAATCTATCGACAAACCATGCATTACCGAGTGCGTCAGGATTCTGCTGTACTTGATAGTTTCCTTTTTTATCGCGCTGGATGACGTACTTCGTGTTGGTTAGGTTCAGCATCGTAGGCGTTCCTGCATATCGGTCAATGAGATCCTGATATCGGCGCAGTTTTACGCCATGATAGCCGCCTATAGATTTATGGTAGTAGGAGGTAGAGGCGTCATTGAAGGGACTCACACTGGTATTAAAGACACGGTAGTAGGATTTGTCTTGCAAAATCTGCCGATCAGCAGGCGTCATAGGGAATGGCTGCACGTTGTGAGATTTGTTTACATACGTAACTCCGTCATACCTCTTGTTCACAAGCCACAAATCTAGTACAACAAGAACACCTAATACTAAAAGCATTACAGGCTGTTTTACCTTGCCTTTCAAGAAAAGCCACAGGAGTGCTCCTCCTAAAAGGATAAAAATGGCACTGCGCAAAATATCGGTACGCATAAGCGCGGCTCTATCCACGCATAATGCTTGCATAAATTCGGGAGGATACCCCATCTGCACATACTGTGCATCATTCGGAGAAACGAAATCAAAGCCCAGCGAGCCAAAAAGCAAAAACAGGAGTAAAATCCCTAATAAGGAGGCAGAAGAGAGCCATAAGGCGCGCCATGCACGCTTCTTATCATATTTTCCGCGCAGCCACTCTGAGAGTCCCCAGAAACCGAGCAATGGGACGCAGAACTCGCATATGACAAGAATCATACTCACCGACCGGAATTTATTGTAGCCAGGGAAAAATGCAAAAAAGAAATCGGTAAACCACTGCAAATTATGCCCCCACGAAAGGAAAAGGGCTACGAGAGAGACTATCAACAAAGCCCATTTAGCCGCCCCGCGCATTAAAAAGAAAGCAAAAAAGAATAGGAAAATGACCACTGCGCCCAAATAGACAGGTCCCGAAGTCATAGGCTGATCTCCCCAATAAACGGGCAATTGTTTCAATATAGCCTGCTCTTGTTCCTTGGGCAAATTCATTCGTTGCAAAAGGTGTCCTACTTCGGAATCTGATGAGAGTTCCAACGCAGAAGCGCCGCCATAAAGATTAGGAATCAGCAGGTTGAAACTTTCGAGTTTACCATAGCTCCACTGCGTTGCATAGCTTTTGTCGAGTCCCTCTTTTTTCTGATCGGGCGACTCTGCCAAATAAGATTTACCACGAATGCTAGCTTTTCCGTAATCGTAGGTTTGATACAAACGATTGAAATTGGCTCCAACTCCGAGAATCCCTGCACAAACGAGCCATGCGCTTGCCATAAAGAAGACGCGTAATTGTTTTGCTTGTACCAATTCTACTAGACGCCAAAGCGCCACTGCAAGCAGAATAAAGAATGTATAATAGGTAATCTGCACGTGTCCTGTAGCCAAGCTAAGCGCAAGACTGAGTGCAAAAAGACCAGCCCCCGCAACGTATTTCTGTTTGTAAGCCAACAAAACTCCCGCTACCATCGGCGCCATGTAGCTAATGGCGTGCAACTTTGCATTGTGCCCAGCGCCTATTATGATAAAGAAGTAGGTAGAGAAGGCATAACCTACAGCGCCGAGAATAGCTAACCACGGGTTTACATCCAAAACAAGCAGAAGGATGTAGAACCCGAGCATTGCGATGAAAAGGTAACTAGCAGGGCGTGCTCCGAAGTTGAGAATGCTGTCTATGGGCGATATTACATTTTTTTCATAGGTCAACGAGACCATGACAGCGGGCATGCCCGAGAACATACTCCCCGTCCAAAGACTTTGTTCGCCCTCATGAGTTTGTCTGTACTGTTCTAGCTCTTGTGCAGAGCCTTGCCACTGGTCACGGTCAGTTTGCGCCACAGTCTTTCCTTGGAGCAAGGGGAAAAAATAGAGGTATGATAGAAGTAGGAAGAGTACAATAGCTGCCGCATGAGGCAAAAAGGCGCGCCAACGCGAATGAGTAAGAGCATTTTGCGACATGTTCGTCCGTATATCGATTCTCGGGTAAAACAGATTCTACTGCACGTTCTGAAGCGCCATAACCTTAGGCTTAGCGACTAACTCTAGAGCTTGTTGCAATTCGTTATCCAACTCTTGGATTACTGGGTAATACCCTGCACTGTCAAATATTCCCCGCACGATCAGCGCTCTGATCTGAATCTCAAGGTTCTTGTCAGACTTTGTACTATGCTGCAAACGCACCATTTCGGGATTCTCTGCTCGCACGAATTCTCCAAAGCGTTGTAACAAATTTTCATGCCTTAGGCGCGTATCCAAATCTTTCCAATCTGTATAGTGCGCAAATGCGTCACGGTATTTATCTACATAACGCTGCGCAAAACGAATGGGCAAACCTCTGTTTGTAACCGCCTTATAATAAGGAGCATATCCTAATGTATCCAATGGAATGAAGACGTCTGGCATAATACCTCCGCCTCCGTATACTACACGCCCACTGGCGGTTGTAAACCGTTGAAGCGTGTCCTGATGCACACTGTCGCTATGCATAAATTCGCCTCGCTCCCAACGTGCGACCCATTCTTCTGCATATTTGTCGCCCTCCCCGAGCTTATATGGTTTTTGTATACAACGTCCCGAAGGGGTATAATAACGCGCCACCGTGAGCCTTAAGCCGCTACCGTCGGGGAACAGGCGCTGTTCCTGTACAAGTCCTTTACCGAAGGTGCGCCGTCCTACTATCAATGCCCGATCGTTGTCCTGCATAGCGCCCGCAACAATCTCACTAGACGAGGCCGAGAACTCATCAACCAATAGCACCAACGGGATATTTCGTAGTATACCTTCACCCTCCGAGCGGATTTCCTGACGAGGACGCGAACGTCCTTCTGTATAAACGATTAGTTGCCCCTCCTGCAAGAATTGCATGGCAATAAAGCAAGCCGCCTCGAGGAAGCCTCCACCATTTCTGCGGAGGTCAAAAACCAAGCGCTGCATGCCCTGTGAGGCTAATTTTAGTATAGCTTCTTGGAAATCTCGCGGCGTCGTTTGCGAGAAACGCGATAGACGAATTACGCCCGTAAACTCGTCCGCCATATAAGCCACTTCGATACTATTTATAGGGATACGATCTCGCGTAATTTCTATTGACAAGGAGTCCTTGACTCCCTTTCTTTCGAGACCGACCACGACCTTTGTACCACGTGGACCGCGTAGGAGATGCATCACCGAATCTGTGGTAACATTTTTCCCGATTATCCGATGTCCATCTACGCTGAGGAAGCGATCGCCCATCAGTATGCCTGCTCTTTCAGAAGGACCTCCCGCAATAACACTTTGGACAACCACCGTGTCGGTGACCATATTGTAGGTGACTCCGATTCCATCAAAATCGCCACGAAGTGGTTCAGCCACCACGGCCATTTGCTCGGCACTAAAATACTCTGAGTGTGGATCAAGCTGCTGCACAAAAAGGTTTATAACTCGGTTTTCAATACTGTCAGCGCTAACAGAATCGACATAATCTTTCTCCACAGCCTCCATTATGGCATGGAGTTTATCGCCCTGTAGGGTTCCAAACAAGCGTGTAAACCGACTCGCCGATCGTTTTTCTAAGAGATAAACCGCTGCAATAAGCGCTACGAGCAACAATAGTAATGCTATCAGCACGCGCCGTCCAGACATGCTGCTTCCTCCGATTCGTTTAAGGGGACATACTCCACCGCAATGCCAGCTTTCTTGAGCAATTCTAGGCCGTCTTGGAGTCGATAAAGTTCAGAATATACAACCCGCAGAATGCCTGCCTGTATTATAAGTTTTGCGCACTCAAGACAAGGACTAGAAGTGACATATAACGTAGCTCCCAGACTGCTATTAGAAGATTTTGCGACCTTCGAGATAGCATTCGCTTCTGCGTGAAGCACATAAGGTAATGTCTCGCCTGTCTCAGTTTCACAGACGTTGGGGAAACCAGACGGAGTGCCATTATAGCCGTCAGAGATGATCATCTTATCCTTCACAAGCAATGCGCCAACTTGGCGTCGCTTGCAGTAAGAATTCTCCGCCCAAATCTGCGCCATGCGCAGGTAGCGCTTATCTAATTCTCTTTGATTCTTCCCCACTCGACCAAAGAATTACGTGCGCCGCTAGGGGTGCCCAGGACCGGAGTCGAACCGGTACGGATTTCTCCACTGGTGTTTGAGACCAGCGCGTCTACCAATTCCGCCACCTGGGCAACAAGCCCAACCGTCTAACACGCTGCAAAGGTAAACATTCTATTGAAAACAACACAACAATCCGAACTAGAGAATTAGCGTTAGGCATCTTAAGAAAACGGACACCTTAAATAATGAAGTGCCCCCCAAAAGTCTTATACCGACTTCTGAGGGGCACCTCAACCTCGACCTTCGCTTTTATTTATACAGCTGGATTATTTCACCACTTGCCACGTTTTACTATTTCCATCTGACGCCGTGATACGCAGCATGTATAAACCAGCTCCCAGATCTGTAGTATTCAGATTCGTTTCTCCGCTTTCCAGATATCCTTGACGTAAGCACATCCCTTGAATATTGAAAAGTTCGTACTGCGCAGAAAGCGCTGAAGGGTTCGTAATGCGTAATACGGACGTAAAGGGGTTCGGGCTTATTACAATCGTGGCTAAACGGGCATCGGCAGCAGGCGTTCCCTTAGTTACTTTCACTTTGCATGTGGCGGGGGCAAGTGATGCATTATTTTTACTCTTTGCCGTAATGGTAATCTCCTGATCTTCGGAGTCTTTCACGCCAAGCACTGTAATCTTTTCGTCGTTCACACTCTTGAGGGAGAGATAGCCCGCAGGCGAGAAGGTTATATCCAGAGACTTATCAACCTCCTTGTCTGGCGTGAACTGTATAGTAAAGCTCTCCTCTTCATTTTCCTTCACACTCTTTGGAGGATTAACAAATTCTATTTTTGTCGGCGGTTGGACGGTTTTAGGCTTGATTTCCACCTTAACTTCGTTCGAGGTTTTTTCATTTCCCGTAATAGCTTTCACGGTAACAGTCCCTCTTTTTTTTGCTACTGCCTTACCATCAGTATCAATGATCAGAGTTTCATTATCTGGCGTTACTTCCCAAATCACGGTTTGCGGCGCTTTAGATGGAGTTACCGTAGCCTTAAATTCCAATGTATCTCCCACAAAAATCGTCTGATCTTCACGCGGTACGATGCTTACACTTTCAGGTTCTACGACCACGTCTACTACACACACCGTGAAACTAGTTTCTATAATGGGTTCGTAGACCGTCTTCACGGTAATTTTTACTTTGTCGCCCACGAGAGCGGCATCTTCCACTTTTAGATGTCCCGTTATTGCATCTATTGATACTTTGGCGGGCGATGCACTGCTCCACTGTATATCAGTTCTCACATCTGCGTCGCTTGGGACAGGCGAATAGGTAAAATCTTTTTCATCGCCTTTTTTGAGCTGTACCTCCAGATTCGTACACTGTTCCCCACTTTGATAAATGATGAAACCTTTCAACGGATTATCTACTTCTAATGTAATGTGTTCTTGTTTAGAGGGGTTACTATGTGGGAGTGCGATTATTTCCCATGCTCCTGTTTTGTTGACTACAAATTGCGTATCGCCATTAGGGAGCTCTTGAATTGTGATACCAGAAGATGGGTCGAACTGCCAAGAAAATCCCTTGTCGAGCACACCATCAGGTTCAAATGTTACAAACAATGCTACCGCTTCTCCTTTGTGCAATTTTATTTTATTGTCGCTGATAACATGCGGATCTGCAGCGTGAATTTCAATTTCTTCTAACTTATAGGTTACAGTCACAGTACAGTAGGCAGGTGTAGCCTCCGAGTCAGCATCTGATGTAACCTTGATTCTGACCTTTCCCGCTTTCTTAGCAGTAACTAGCCCCGTTTTACTTACATCGACACAGTCGTCGGCAGGAGTAACAATTGCAAAAGTAACATCCTGCGTTGCCACTTTGTCAGACGGTTCTACCGTCGCATAGAGTTGGTGACTTTTTTCACTTTCTTGCCCATTAAGGTAAAGGGTTACATTTTTTTCGGCTATTACGACTTCTGTAAAATCAGCGACCTCGAGGGTAATTGTACCCGTTAAAGTTGGTATTTCATTAGAAGTGGCTGTTAGCGTATATGTGCCCTCGCTGAGCATATCTTCGAACGTACAAACATTTTCATTGGCAGTTATTGTGACATTTGGGACACACTGCCAGCTGAAGCTGTTAAGTTCCGCGTATATAGGATCGGACACCACCCTTATGCTCGGTGTTGTGTTGACACGAATCTTTGCCGAAGAACCTGTTACCTGCTCGTCGTTTGCATAGAACTTTAGGGCTGGCATCGGTATTATGGAGACGTTAACAGAGGAGGTTAACTCGTCATGTACTCCCGCTTTAGCAGGTACTGTCGCTTTCAATATCGCAGTTCCTTTTTCTTTGAACGCGATTTCCCATTTGCCCGTTTGTATCTTTTTGACGTCAGCGATCCCCGTGGGCGTTACCGTTACCACAGTAGCGTCGGATTCTTCCTGTGTCAGTCCAGCGTCTTGGACTAACAGATTCAGCTTACTACCTACTACATAAAGCGAGTGCTCTGGCTTTACAATCCGAACAACATAAGACAACTGCTGCCTCTCCATGTGTTCCTGATTCGCTTTGCTCTCAGTCGTATAAATACTCTCCGTACGTACCTGTGCCTTTACTAGCGACTTAATTTGAGCCTCTGTAGTGCGTAAGAAACCTACGCATACGAATAAAAGGCTAGTCAGAGACCATATCAAAATATTATTTCTCATCTCCACAATTATTTTGTGCCAAAGATCAGAAAACAATGTGATTTACTTGCGGATGTCAGACGTATCCTTATGCATACATTGATAATCAACATTTTTATGAGGGTGAGACCCGCCAGTGACACAAGTAAAAAGTGAAGAGTTTAGCGTTTACTCGTACCTAAATAAGAAATCCGTATTCATACACCTTCGGCACGATTTGTTGCCGCAAAACCTCCATCGCCTCCTTCAAATTGCCTAACAGACGCATATACTCCATGTCGTCGCTCGTTGGATTCATTCGCCCATTTTTATTCCGCCCTTGAAAATGCTCTCGTATATCGTAGTACGAAGCATTAGGGTTCGCATTCGGCTGTGCATGACAGTAGCGCCAGAGCTCGCGCCCAGCATCAAAAACAGCTGTAGCCTCGGGTGAAAATACCAGCGGCTCAGTTGGTACAAAAGACTCTTCTTCTGCTAAATGCAGTAATGATCCCACCCCTTTTTTACTTTTCTTTTTTTCCTCGCCTTGCGTCGTACTTTGAACCTCGTACTTCGTACCTGCGCCTGTGGCGCATCGTCCGCTAATAAAGTCTGTCAGGAAGTGGCTTTGAAACTTTTCTTTTGCCGCCACCTCTTGTTCGGTAAACGGAATCCAATGGTTTACACTTTCTGAGGCTGAGATACGATTCTGTGTATGAAAAAGGGTGAAGGCTAAGCAGTTGTTCTGAAATTCGCGGTTGGTCTGCCACCCATCTTTCGGGTAGAGGTACTGATCGCGATCATTAAGCCAAGTATGTTCCATGCAAAGCCGTACGGCTAAATAGATGCAAATAGGAAGCAGGTTACGCACGCTAATACCATATTTCGTTGTATTACTTCGTACACCATTGCAATTCAAAATGACAGAATTCGTTATGTAAAGTGCACTATTACATTGAAAATCTGGACCGTAGTTCCCTGTATGACCAATCACTTGTTCCGCATTAGCGGGCTTAAATTGTGTAATCCAATCGGAGATACGCGCTGCGGGGAGAGGATCAAAAGATTTTGTAGTCACAATGTTCGTACTCTCCTTTTCATAGACATCAAAAACAGTTCGTGTCAACTTTTCTCTTTTTTCCAAATCCCATACGGCAAATGCGATGGGGAAGCTCCCTTTTACATTATCAAATGTGTAAGCGGGAACGACGAATCCTCCTTGAAAACTAGCCAAGAAATCACCTCGGAATTTTTCAAAACCAATTCCTTGGAGGTATTTTACCTTACTAAACACCCCAATTTTACAGAGAGGGATTTCGTTTTTAAGACGAATCATGAATTGTGTAAAAAGCTCGCGTATCGCCAGTCCTAAGTTTTTTCCATATCGCTCTCGCACTATTGTCGTGGTTGCAACTCTACTTTTGTTACGTTCGCCCGTTCGTGTTCGCGCATTCCCCGCCTCCGCATACGGCGGATTGATATACACCACCAACTTTTTACGCTTCGCGGGGGCAT
>CAJPTS010000026.1 GCA_905373625.1 Bacteroidia bacterium | reverse complement strand
GAGGCGATGGATCGTATAGAGGCAGTAATTTTCGTGGCGAGAGATTCGCAGAAAGGTATCTTAATAGGGCGTCAAGGTTCTATGTTGAAACGGATCGGGAGCGCTGCACGTAAAGAGATAGAGACCTTTTTACAGAAGCACGTCTATTTGCAGCTACATGTGCAGGTAAGCGATAATTGGCGCAACGATGCCGAGAAATTGCGCGATTTTGGCTATATAGAATAATAGTGCGATACCTCCTTTATCTTGCGCAGCAAGAAGCGGACGGGAGTGCATAACAAAAGAAATTGGAATATTATGTCTGGGATAGTGGCAATTGTAGGTCGTCCGAATGTCGGGAAGTCTACGCTATTCAATCGTTTAGTAGGGGCACGTGCCGCTATCGTTGACGAGCAAGCAGGTGTAACGCGTGACCGCATCTACGGAAAGTCTGAGTGGAATGGACGCGAATTCTCGGTGATAGATACGGGGGGATATGTGCAAGGCTCTGATGACATCTTCGAGGCACAAATACGCAGGCAAGCCGAGATTGCTATTCAGGAAGCTGATCTTCTTTTCTTTGTCGTGGACGTGGTTACAGGTATTACTGATCTCGATGTGGCGGTAGCACAATTGTTGCGCCAGTCAAAGAAGCCTACCATATTGGTTGTAAATAAGGTGGATAACCATTTGCGCGTCTCAGATGCCTATGAGTTCTATAAATTAGGCTTGGGAGATCCGTACCAGATCTCGGCTATAAATGGAAGTGGGACGGGAGAGATTCTCGACGCGATGGTGGCACTACTACCAGAACGCGAAGCCGAGGACGCTGATCAGCTCCCGAAATTCACGATCGTGGGACGTCCTAATGTCGGAAAGTCTTCTATTATCAATGCGCTTTTGGGCGAGGAGCGGAATATCGTAACCCCCATTGCGGGCACTACGCGCGATTCGATCGATACGCGCTTCAATCAATTCGGTTTAGATTTTATGCTGGTGGATACGGCGGGCTTGCGTAAGCGAGGAAAGGTGGACGAAGACCTCGAGTACTACTCGGTGATCCGCGCCATCCGTGCCATAGAAGAGTCGGACGTTTGTCTGTTGGTTATTGACGCTATGCGAGGCTTTGAGGGGCAAGATCAGACTATTTTAGATACCATCATTAAGAATAAAAAAGGGGTAGTGATAGTTGTAAACAAGTGGGACTTGGTAGAAAAAGATACCCACACGGCGGAGGAGTTTGAAAAGGAGATTCGGCGTATTATTGCCCCGTTTAATGATGTACCAATTTTCTTTACGTCTGCCATTACTAAGCAGCGTATTTTGAAGACATTAGAAGGAGCTATGCAGGTATACAAGAACCGCAGTAAACGGATTGCTACCAGTGCACTGAACGAACAGATGCTGGGGGTTATAGAAAAGACGCCGCCGCCTGCATATAAAGGGAAGTATGTGCGGATTAAGTATGTTACGCAGCTCCCTACTCCGTGGCCCTCTTTTGCTTTTTTTGCCAATTTGCCGCAATATGTACGCGCGCCTTATAAGCGTTTCTTAGAGAACAAGTTGCGCGAATTCTTTGACTTCCGCGGCGTACCTATACAGGTCTTCATTCGGCAGAAATAAACTGCCTGTTAGCGGATTCGTACATTGGGATAAATTCTGAATTGGCGCTGTTCCACAAACAGAATACTCTGTCAATTCTTCTCTAGGAGCTTCTGCGCCAGAGGTGTTGCAAAGACAAAGCGGTTTAGTGCTTCGTCATGCGTGGTGAGGATATCTGAGCCTCGCCCCTCCCAAATCAGATAACCTTCGCTCAAATATACCACGTGATCTCCGATCCCGAGCACGGAATTCATATCGTGCGTATTAACGATGGTCGTGATGTTTAGATCGTGTGTAATGGAGTGTATCAGATTGTCTATAAGTAAGCCTGTTTGTGGATCGAGCCCCGAATTAGGCTCGTCACAAAACAGGAATTTAGGCTCATTTGCAATGGCTCTAGCAATGGCAACGCGCTTTCGCATCCCCCCGCTGAGGTCGCCAGGGTATTGGTTATAAACGCCATTGAGGTTTACACGCTCCAAACACTCGAGGGCGCGTTTCATAGCCTGACGTTCAGACATCTTGGTGTGCAGCATCAATGGGAACATTACATTTTGTCCCACACTCAACGAGTCAAACAAAGCGCCTTCTTGAAAAAGCATGCCCGTTTTTTGCTGAATATTCTGGCGCTCGCGCTTAGTCATGGAAGAGACGCTCTTACCGTCGAAAAAGATATCGCCCAAGTCGGGCTGAATCAAACCTGCCAGAATCTTCAGAAGAACCGTCTTACCCGATCCACTTTTCCCGATCACTAGATTCGCTTTACCAGGCTCAAACACCACACTGACGCGTCGCAGCACGGCTTTTTCGCCAAACCCTTTTTCCAAATCGCGTGCCTCAATCATAACAGTAGTACTTGCGTAAGGATCAGATTGAGTACAATGATTTGTATACAGGTCACTACCACACCTTTGGTGCTGGCACGTCCCACTTCAAAAGCCCCGCCTTCTACATAGAAGCCCCAAAAAGCTGGAATGGTTACTATAATGAAGGCAAAGACAACCATCTTAAACAAACCATAGTTGATGTAGTACGGTTTGAAAAAGATACGTAAGCCCTCGGTATAATCAATCAGCGAAACCATCCCTGTGACTTCGCCTGTAATCGCACCACCGAGCAGCCCCACAATCATACTCATCAGGGTGAGTAACGGGAAAAAAATAAGAGCTGCTACAAGTTTAGGAAGTACTAAATAAGCCGCCGAGTTTATTCCCATTACATTGAGCGCATCTATTTGCTCTGTGATGCGCATAGAGCCGATTTCAGACGCGATACTCCCGCCCACCTTGCCTGCTAAGAGGAGCGCCGTAAGTGTAGAGCTAAATTCTAGCAATAGAACATCTCGCGTACCGAGCCCGACCAAATATTTGGGCAACATGGGGTGATTTAGGTTAATAGCGCCTTCTAGTGCAATCACCGCTCCAACAAAAAAAGAGCTGAGTAACACGAGTGTAACGGAGCTCATGACGAGCTCCCAGATATCGCGCAACAAGCGCTGACGGAAGACGCGCCACCGACCTGGATAATGAAATACTGCGCGCAAGAACAAGACGTAACGCCCGACGGTATCTAGTGGGCGTAATAACCATTTCATATCCTAAAAGTACGCAAGAATACTGAAATGCACAGCGAGCCGTCCTTCACATTTGCAATGAGACAATACCTCTGTAAATGCATTTTGGTAGGACGACTGGCGTTTAGTTGGCCATCTCAGAACAGTACTTGATGCGCACCAAACGGATCTCATCCTCGTCGAGGTGGAGATCTCTTAGCGCCTCACAAGCTTCCTGTAAGTTTAATGAGGTCGCTTCTTCTTGGAAATAGTCGTATATGTCACGCTGCACGTCGGGATCAACCACCTCGTCTACATAATAACCGATATTCAACTTTAGACCCGAATTTATGACCAAGTTTTCTATCTCGGTGAGTAGTTCATTCTTATCAAGATGCTGCATCTCGGCGAGCGTGTCCAGATCCATTTTCCGGTCAATGGAGTGGATGAGCGTAATTTTTTGCTGCGACCTCGAGGGCGCTACCTTCATTACAAAATCTGAAGGGCGCTCTATTTCATTTTCTTCTACGTACTGTTTTATAAGCTCGATAAACGGCTCGCCGTACCGACGTGCCTTGCTCGCACTCACGCCCGTGATATTCTGAAGTTCCTCCATCGTGATAGGGTAGTGGATGGTCATTTCCTCCAGCGATACATCTTGGAATATGACAAAAGGCTGCACTTTGTGTTTCTTAGCCTCGTCGTGTGTCAGATTTTTAAGCATCTGAAAGAGCACCGTGTCTGTACCAGAGCTCTCGGCGGGCATAATAGCGTCCTCGTCCTGATCTTCTTGGTTGTACTCGTGGTCGCACACAAACTGGATGGAGTGGGGACTTTCTAGGAACTTGTGCCCCTTCTCCGTGATAAAGAGCAGACCATATTGTTGGATATCCTTTTTTATAAATCCATGCAAAATAGCCTGACGTACGATACTGGTTAGAAAGAACTCTGTTTTCTCTTTACATGCACCGAAGAGTGCGAGACTTCCGTGTTCGTAGATTTCACTATCCTGCGTTTTAATGCCGCGTAGCACGTTTATCAAATAGCTTGCCCGAAAGCCCTCACCTATCTCGCGGAGGAGTTGCAACAACTTGAGTAGGTCTTCCATTCCATCAAAATGTTGCTGCTCATTACAGCAGTTATCGCAGTGTCCGCAATTTATCTCGTTATACTGCTCCCCAAAATACTGAAGTAGCATCTTGCGCCTACAGTCGCCGCCCTGTGCATAATAGATGGTATCTAACAAAAGTTGTTTCCCAATCTCCTGCTCGGGTAAGGTCTTGCTTAAAAAGAAATGACTTAAGCGCTGCACGTCTTTCTCAGAGTAGAATGCTATGCAATGCCCCTCCAGACCGTCACGTCCTGCACGCCCCGTTTCCTGATAATAGCCTTCCATACTTTTCGGCATATCATAGTGTATCACATATCGCACGTCAGGTTTATCTATACCCATACCGAAGGCAATGGTGGCCACTATCACGTCGCACTCCTCTTGTAAAAAGGCATCCTGATTATAGGTACGTGTCTTAGTGTCCAGACCCGCATGATAGGGTAGGGCACGAATGCCATTCAGTTGCAGAATGCTAGCCAACTGTTCCACGCGTTTCCGGCTAATACAATAAATAATGCCAGACTTGCCCGGATTATCCTTGATGTATTTGGTGATTTCCTTAGTCGCATCAAACTTAGGGCGCACGGCATAAAAGAGGTTCGGACGGTTGAATGACGAGCGGAAGGTCACCGCTTCGGTCATCCCCAAATTCTTTTGGATGTCGTCTTGCACTTTAGGCGTTGCCGTGGCAGTAAGAGCTATGAGAGGCGCTTGTCCTATCTGTTCTATGAACTGTCGTATTCGCCTGTACTCGGGGCGGAAGTCGTGTCCCCATTCCGAGATACAATGCGCCTCATCTATGGCGTAAAACGAAATTGTGGCTTGTTTGAGGAACTGTATATTATCCTCCTTGGTAAGAGTCTCGGGGGCTACATAGAGTAATTTTGTGACGCCACTAATCACGTCGTCCTTGACCTGCGTTATCTGTTTCTTGTGTAGCGAGGAGTTGAGGAAATGGGTGATATTATCATTGCCACAGGAGGCACGCAAGCGGTCTACTTGATTCTTCATTAGGGCGATGAGCGGGGACACTACGATGGCTGTACCAGGCAGTATCAGGGCGGGGAGTTGATAACAGAGCGATTTACCCCCTCCCGTGGGCATTAGTACAAAAGTATCGCGACCTTGAAGTAAATTCCGAATTATGGCTTCTTGATGACCCTTAAACTTGTCGAATCCAAACCATTTATTTAGCTGTGAGACGAGCGGTACGTCCTCTCGATATTGCATACCTCTTTGCTATTCTGTTATCTAATTATTTACCAACCCAAAGATAAGTTTTTCCCCGTAAAAAGGGAATGCTTGTATAAAAGAGTTGGAAAAATAATGGGTGCAGCGAGGAGAATCTCGTCCAAAAAGGTACGTTTAGTGGGGATGGGTAGCAGCCTTACTGCTTTTGGTTCAAGACGTCAGCGTCTTGCTATTCGCTGTAGATTAAACGCTCAAGTTGTTGGTTGCCAAACGAATAGTTACGGTAGTCGTGTCGGTAGGCGTAGCGCGATCGCATTTGTTCCAGTTGCTGAGGTGCACTTTTTAATGCGCGCGAGTCGCGTACCACGTCGTATGTACGTGCTAAATCGCCTAATGAATGCCCCACGATAAACGACTTTTTTTCTTTTGTCTCCAGAGTTGGTTCGGCTACCTGCCAACCGAAGAAGTCGCTCAATGCTTTTACTATCACTTTACTCGCCGCCAATTTACCTTCTATGCTATACCCAGCAATGTGCGGTGTTGCCAACTTCGCCGACTCTAATAGTGCAGGTGCGACGTCGGGCTCGTCCTCGTATACGTCAAGATAATATCCAGCCACGTGCCGATATGTGGTCGCTTCATATAGTTCGTAGTCATCTACCACGCCTCCGCGTGCTGCGTGAAGTATATAAGGTTTCTGTTGCACCGCATGAAAAAAGTCGCGATCCAACAAATGAAACGTCGGGTGCGATCCATCGTGTGTTAGCGGAGTATGTACGGTTATAATTGCGCATTCGTGTGCGATGCGTTGCAAATTTACATAACGAAAGGGGGCATTTACTTCTAAGAAGGGATCGCAACGAAGTACAGGAACATTAAATATTTCCAAGAGACTCGCCAAACGTTCTCCTATCGCACCACAGCCCACAATGCCGACAGGACGCTCCGTAAGCGCAAAACGTGAGTGTTGATTGATTTGTGTTAGGATACTTACCACCCATTGCACCACCGCCCACGCATTGCAACCAGGTGCATTGACCACTTTGATTTCACGCGCTGCACAATAGGCAAGATCTATATGGTCTGTACCAATTGTAGCCGTACCAATAAACCGAACGGCGCTTCCTTCCAGCAGCGCAGCATTACACCGAGTCCGAGTACGCACCAGAAGAGCGTTAGCATGTTTGCAGACTTCGGCATTTATAGCCTGACCAGCTATGTATTTAACCTCGGCAAAGGGTTCTAGTAACCCATTTATATAGGGAATGGCACTATCTACTACAATTTGCATCTGTCAGTTCGTTTATTCTATTGTTTGTGGCGCTGACTTTCAATGGCGTACAACAAGATGCCCGCAGCCACAGAAACGTTCAATGAACTAATCTGCCCATGCAACGGAATACGCACCTTTTCATCGCAAAGTGCCAGTAGATCGTCGGGGACACCCGTACCTTCGTCACCGAGTATAAGCGCTAACGGTCCTTCCAGATTAGCTCGCTGATAGTAGGTCTCGCCATACTCTGTGGCAGCAATAAGACGTAAACCTGACTCTTTTAAGTACTCGCAGGTGTGGCGTAAACTTTTTGTACGTGCTACGGGAAAATGCGCCAACGCTCCTGCACTCGTTTTTACCGCATCGGCATTGATTTGAGCGCTACCCGTGGTAGGAACTACTAGTGCATGCGCGCCTGCACATTCGGCGGTACGGACTATCGCGCCAAGGTTACGAACATCTGTAATACCCCCCGAAACCACTATAAGTGGCTCCTCGCCACTTTCGTAAATCTTGGGCAGAATCCACTCTATGTTCTGATATTCTACAACCGCAACAAAAGCTATTGCCCCCTGATGATTGCGACTACCGAGGCGAATAAACCACTCTGCGGGTACATACTGTATGGGAATATTGCGTTCGCGGGCGCGCCGCGTGATAAGCGGCATCTGATCTGCGGAGAGACCTTTACGGAAGACGATACGCTCCAACTCCTGCCCAGCATCAAGGGCTTCCATGATGGGGTGCAACCCATAAATAATCTCTGCCGAGATTTTCTTCTGATGATAAAATCGTTGTGGTGGCGTACCGCCATTGCCCTTATTCTGGTAATCCCTCATTTTCAACAATCTCCAATTCGTAACATTCCTCTTCCCATTGTTTCAACAGGGAGTTGTTTTCTGCTTGTATCTTTTCATATTCGCGAACTAGCAATTGGGGGTCGGACTGCTCATTGAGATGTGCCATCTTTTCTTCCAATGTTTTGAGTTGCGATTCATGCGATGCGATCTGTTCCTCCAGACGTGCGATAGACTTCCGTCGTTTATTGAGCTCGTTTTCGTGCTGTTTTTTTTGCTTCCATTTCTCGCCCGCACTTTTTTCCGTATTACCTTTTGTCTTTTGCTGACGATCTTCTTTTTTCGCGCGTGCTTGGTTCAGTTCCTCCATGCTCTGCATGCGTCGGTGTTCCAAAAACACATTGATGCCTCCCAGATGTTCGTATACATGTCCGTGCGAGAACTCATAAACTTTCTCGACGAGTCCATCCAAGAAATCACGGTCGTGCGATACCAGGATTAACGTACCGTTGTACTTGAGTAACGCTTGCTTCAATACGTCTTTCGCTTGCATATCTAGGTGATTGGTCGGCTCATCAAGTATCAAAAGGTTATAGGGGCGGAGCATGAGTTTTGCCATAGCTAACCGATTGCGTTCGCCACCCGAGAGAACCTGTACCTTTTTATCTATGTCTTCACCACGAAAAAGAAAAGCAGCCAGTATATCGCGTATCTTTGTACGGATATCGCCAGTAGCCACCTCATCAATGGTATCGTAAACCGTTCGTTCCGGGTTTAACACCGCCTTCTGGTTCTGGGCAAAATACCCCAACAGAACATTATGCCCCACTTTCAGTGAGCCCTCTTCGTACGGGAGTTCGCCTTTAATACAACGCACCAGCGTTGTCTTTCCCTCGCCATTGCGTCCCACAAAAGCCACCTTTTCGCCACGACGTATTGTGACGTTTGCGCCACGAAATACCACGTGCTCTCCAAACCTCTTCCCAACATCTTGAGCCGAGACTACCACGTCGCCCGAACGCGGAGCATCTGGGAAACGAACGTGTAGGTGTGCATTATCTTCTTCCTCGACTTCAATGCGCTCCAATTTTTCCAACTGCTTGATGCGCGCTTGTACTTGGTTAGATTTTGTCGGCTTGTAACGGAAGCGTTCGATAAAGTCCTCGGTCTTCTCTATCAACTCTTGTTGATTTTCATATGCGGCGAGTTGCTGCTCGCGCTGTTCGGCACGCAGTGCCTTAAATTTCGTATAAGGTACGTTGAACGAATAGGCGTGTTTGAGCGAGATCTCTACCGTTTTCGTTGTAACGGTATCTAAGAAGCGCCGATCGTGCGAGATTAGAACCAGAGCTCCCCGATACCCTTTCAAATAATCTTCTAGCCACTGAATGGACTCAATATCCAAGTGGTTCGTAGGCTCATCAAGGAGCAAAAGATCTGCACCAGCCAACAGAATTTTTGCCAGTTCCACACGCATACGCCAGCCGCCGCTCAGAGTTGAGGTGGGGTGTGAGAACTGCTCTCGCTCAAAACCTAACCCCAGTAACGTCTGTTCCGCTTGCGCCTCTTGCTGTGCACCACCCATGAGGTGATGTTGCTCCGTGAGCTCTGCTAGACGTACAGCCATCTCAGTCGCTTCCTCAGCATCCTGATAGTCTCCGCTTTGCAACAGAGCTTCGAGATGCGCGATTTTAGCTTCCAACGCCTTTAGTTCGCCAAACGCCGAAAGCGTTTCTTCCAGTATACTTCGTGTGTCTGTATAGGCTATGTGCTGCGCCAGATGACCGATAGCCAGATCTGCGGCACGAGCCACATTACCTTCACTAGGATCTAGTTCGCCACAAATTATACGGAAGAGGGTACTCTTCCCCGTGCCATTGCGACCGACAAGACCTATACGATCTCGTGCACCAATCAATAATGAAATGTCTGAAAAGAGATCCACCCCCTGAAAGCGGACTCCAACATGATCCAAAGAAATCATCTCCCATCTTATTCCTTTCGCAAAGATACGCGATTTGCTAGGGACTTGCGGGAGGAAGTTAAAAGTGTGCAGTAGCGTAAGTAAAAAAACTAAAAGCTAGGTATATGCTCTTTGCGGACGCTAGTTAAAAGTGAAGAGTTAAGAGTTGTGTAAAGAGGAGGGGAACAATTACTTCATTCTTTTCTACACCTGTTTTGAAAGCTTTTTTTGCACTTAAAAGAGCCAATGCACTAAATCTCCTTAACGCTTTTATACCCTCTTTTGCCCCATTGCGATACAATAGGGCACATTAAAGGCTAAATGCTTGTGTCTGTTACGCAGGTACAACATCTACGATGGTAGCTCTCTTTTCGCCACGCGCTTTCATTTCACCTAATTTTTATTCTGATTTATAGCAATAGGTTAATATAAATCACGGAGTTATACAATTTTTCCGTGCAATGACCTCATTCGTTTCGTTCCTCGTCTTTCGAGCGAATACATGCGTTACGATAATTCCCTCGTGAGATGGGTTATGTCAGAATGACATGTGCTCCTCTGCGTCGGCATATCGTTTGTTACCCACAGTTGCGTAACGTACCGCCATACTCAAAATATGTATACTTTTGTGTATATGCCGTGGGGCTACGTGCGTGTATGAGTCATAAGATTGTTAGGAAATAGAATATGAGTGTAATTAAAAGCGTGATTTCTGCTCTTTTTGGCACTAAATCTGAACGAGATTTGAAGGCTTTAATGCCGATCGTCGCTACAGTAAATGCGGCAGGAGAGCGCTATAATAATGCCTCGCCAGATGAGTTGCGGAGCGCGGTACAAGCCATACGTACAAGAATCTACGAACACTTTGCCCCGCAAGAAACCGAAATTGCTAAACTCCGAGAAAAACTCGATAGCGAAGAGCTTAACCTCGAACAGCGTGAAGAGATCTTCAGGCAGATAGATAAGCTGGAAAAAGAAATATTAGACCTCATAGAAGAGGTGCTAAACGATGTCCTGCCAGAAGTATTTGCTTTGGTACGAGAGACCGCAAAACGCTTTGCACAGAACGAGGAGATTGTGGTAACTGCCTCAGATTTTGATCGTCAACTCGCGGGCGCGGGTAAAGACTTCTTACGCATCGAAGGAGACAAGGCAATCTATCAGAATCATTGGCGTGCGGGTGGTACAGAGATCACGTGGGATATGATCCACTACGACGTGCAGCTCATCGGGGGGCTTGTCTTGCATCAAGGCAAAATCGCAGAAATGTCTACGGGCGAGGGGAAAACGCTTGTTGCTACGTTACCCGTCTTTTTGAATGCTTTGCCCGGACGTGGCGTGCACGTTGTAACGGTAAATGACTATTTGGCTCGACGTGACTCCGAGTGGATGGGTCCTCTCTATGAATTCCATGGCTTGAGCGTAGATTGTATCGACTTGCACGACCCGAGTAGTGAAGCAAGACGTAAGGCTTACCAAGCAGATATTACATTTGGTACGAATAATGAGTTCGGCTTTGATTATTTGCGCGATAACATGGTCTTTGATGCACAAGGACTCGTGCAACGAAAGCATAACTACGCCATTGTAGATGAGGTTGATTCTGTCTTAATTGATGACGCACGTACGCCTTTGATAATCTCTGGACCTACGGCGAGAGGAAATGATCAATTATTTGAAGAATTCCGCCCACAGGTCGAGCAGCTCGTGGCGGCTCAGCAGAAACTCATTACTAATATTTTGGCTGAAGCAAAAAAGCTTGCTGCTGACGAAAAAAACGAAGAAGCTGGTAAGTTACTCCTACGGGTCTACAAGGGTTTACCGAAGTATAAACCGTTTATTAAGTTTGAAAGTGAGCCTGGCATGAAGAGTCTACGGCAGAAAACCGAGAATTACTACATGCAGGAAAACAACAAAAATATGCACCTCATCACGGATGAGTTGTATTTTATAATAGACGAAAAGCAGAATGCCGTTGAACTTACCGATAAGGGGATAGACGTACTTTCTAAGGCTGTCTCTGATCCTGACTTCTTTATTTTGCCTGATCTCGCTACGCGAGTTGCCGAATTGGAACAAAGCGGACTGGAAGGCGATGAAAAAGCACGCGCGCATGAGGAGTTGATGCGTCAGTATGCGATGAAGGCTGAAAGATTGCACACCGTGCAACAGCTCCTGCGCGCTTACGCAATGTTTGAACGTGACGTGGAATATGTCATTACAGACAACCAAGTAAAGATTGTCGATGAGCAAACAGGACGTGTATTAGAGGGACGCCGATATTCTGACGGCTTGCACCAAGCGATTGAGGCAAAGGAGCGTGTGAAAGTAGAGGCTGCAACCCAGACGTTTGCTACCATCACGCTGCAAAACTATTTCCGTATGTACCATAAACTCTCGGGGATGACGGGTACGGCGGAAACAGAAGCGGGCGAGTTGTGGGATATATACAAGCTGGACGTAGTTGTAATCCCGACGAACAAACCGATACAGCGAGATGACCAAGCAGATATCATCTATAAAACAACGCGCGAGAAATTCGCTGCAGTAATAGAAGAAATAGAACGTTTAGTTGCGCAGGGGCGTCCTGTGTTGGTGGGTACTACTTCGGTCGAGATCTCTGAGCAGCTGAGCCGTATGTTGAAGTTCAAAAAAATCCCTCATAACGTGCTCAATGCTAAGCAGCATCAGCGCGAGGCGGAAATTGTGGCGCAAGCGGGGCAAAAAGGTACGGTGACCATTGCTACTAATATGGCGGGACGTGGTACAGATATTAAGCTGAGCCCCGAGGTGCGTGAAGCAGGAGGACTGGCTATCATCGGGACGGAACGTCACGAGTCGCGGCGTGTTGATAGGCAGTTACGCGGACGTTCGGGACGTCAAGGAGATCCTGGCTCTTCGCTATTCTTTGTATCGTTGGAAGATAATCTGATGCGCCTTTTTGGCTCTGATAGGTTGGCTAAAATTATGGACTTCCTCGGGCATAAAGAGGGGGAAGCTATTCAGCACTCGCGTATCTCTAAATCAATAGAACGCGCGCAACAGAAGGTAGAGCAAAACAACTTCGGTATACGTAAACGTCTCTTGGAATATGACGACGTTATGAACATGCAGCGTGAGCGTATCTATACCAGACGTCGCAACGCATTGTTTGGCGAGCGCATCGAAGAAGATATGTTTGATATCGTGCAAAGCGTATGCGAAGATATTGCCGCAAGCTATGCGGGCGGTGAGGACTATGCGGAGTTCTCTATGGCTGTGATGCGCGAGTTTGCTATGGAAAATACCATTACGGAAGAGCAGTACTTCAGTGCAGATGCAGAAAAACTGAATGATCTGTTACGCGACTTAGTATGGGAGCGCTACAAATCGCGTATGTCTACCATGTCGGCACGTGCTTATCCTATTTTCCGAAGTGTACAAGAAGCGCATGGCGATCGCTACGAGAACGTCGTTGTGCCACTTTCAGACGGAAAACAAGAAATCCATGTTGTGGTTAATTTGAAGCGTGCAGTAGCATCGCAGGGGCGTGAACTGATACGGGGTATCTCGCGTACGGTGATCTTGCATGAAATAGACCGCCATTGGCAGCAACACTTGTTGGCTATGGACGAGTTGAAACAAAGTGTGCAGAATGCCTCCTACGAACAGAAAGATCCGCTAATCATCTATAAATTCGAGGGCTACTCGCTCTTCGAGAAGATGATGCAAGAGTTGAATCGCGATGTTCTACGTCTCATTCTCCGTGTACACCTACCACAGGCTGATGAAACACGAGATCTGTCGGAAGCGCCTGCACGACGTCAACCACAGAAAGAGCAGCGAAAGTTGCGAACCACGAGAGATGACGGTGCAGGGAGCGAAGCAGCGAGACGAGCGGCGCAGGAGGCAGCTTCGCTGTTGCAACATAAAGAGGTAAATCACACTCCAGTGCATCGCGAACAAAAAATCGGGCGCAATGACCCTTGCCCTTGTGGAAGTGGAAAAAAGTATAAAAACTGCTGTGGAGCGAATGCATAGCCCCGTTCGCTCAGAAATGGGACAGCAGAGACTGTAAAAGTTGTGAAAAGAGGTTGAGCTAAAATCTTTAATTTCTCCATTGATTGTATGGATCTGTTGACAGAGCTTCGCGCCGAATTAGAACGAGCGCTTTGTGCGCGTGTTGGCGCTGATGTTGATCTGAGTCCGTTAGTGGTACAGACCACTCGTGAAGAGTTTGAGGGAGATTATACCATTGTTGTCTTCCCTTGGATAAAGTTGGCACGTACTAAGCCCGAGGTTCTGGCAGATGAGCTCGGACAGTGGTTGGTTGCGCATTCTGATAAGGTGGAGCGCTACAATGTCGTAAAAGGGTTTCTGAATCTTACCCTTCGGTCGGAGTTCCTATTACAAGGACTTTTTTCGGTTCGTGACGCTAAACAATGGGGCTTTACACCAAAGAATGGGCGGAGAGTAATGGTGGAGTATAGCTCGCCTAATACGAACAAACCTTTACATCTTGGGCATGTACGGAATAATCTGCTGGGGTGGTCTGTATCGCGCATTTTAGAGGCGGCGGGCACGGAGGTTATAATGGCCAATCTGGTCAATGACCGCGGTATTCACATCTGTAAATCTATGGTGGCATGGTTGCGGTATGGAAATGCAGAGACGCCTGAATCAAAGAAACAAAAAGGTGATCATTTTGTAGGTGATTACTATGTGCGTTTTGACAAAGCCTATCGCGAAGAAGTAAAAGCGCTAGAAGCAAAAGGGATTACTGAAGAGGAGGCTAAGAAACAAGCCCCAATCCTGCTAGAAGCGCAAGAGCTTTTGCGGAAATGGGAAGCTGGAGATAATGATACCCGCTCCCTATGGGCTACTATGAATGCGTGGGTATACAAAGGGTTTGATGAAACTTACGCGGCGCTCGGAATCCATTTTGACAAAGTTTACTACGAGTCTGAGACCTACCTATTAGGCAAAAAGATTGTAGAAGACGGGCTTAAGCGTGGAGTGCTGGTGCGACATGACGACGGCTCGGTTTGGGTAGATCTTCGTGACGAAGGATTAGATGAAAAGTTGTTGCTCCGTTCCGATGGAACCTCGGTTTATATGACGCAAGATCTGGGCACTGCCGTTGAGCGCTTCAATGAGTTCCATTTGGACGACATGGTCTACGTGGTGGGCAATGAGCAAGAATATCACTTCCAAGTACTACGTAAACTCTTAGCGCGATTAGGCTACGAATGGAGCGAGCGAATTTATCATCTCAGTTATGGGATGATTACACTGCCCGAAGGAAAGATGAAGTCTCGCGAGGGGACTGTCGTTGATGCTGACGATTTGGTGGCAGAGCTCATTGCAGAAGCCACAAAAATTGGGCAAGAACAGGGTAAAACAGCTGATCTTACACCCGAAGAAGCGAAGGATATCTACCGAAAAGTGGGACTCGGAGCTTTGAAATATTTTATGTTGAAAGTTGACCCAGCGAAAGGTATGATGTTCAATCCCCAAGAATCGGTCGATTTTAACGGCAATACTGGACCCTTTCTTCAGTACACATGTGCGAGAGGAAAATCTATTTTGCGTAAGCAGGCAAGTATAATCAACGAATTAGCCGATTTGGCTACGGAAGCAGTTAGCTTAAATCGCTACGAACGAGCTCTGATAATCGCGTTGCATGAATACGGACGTATCATACAGGAGGCGGCCGCTAGGTTAAGTCCTGCAATAATTGCTAATTATATTTATGACTTAGCTTGTCGCTTCAACCAGTTTTATCATGAATGCCCCATTGCGCGTGAACAAAATCGTACATTGCAGAAGTTGCGTCTTCTTATTACGCAAAGTAC
>CAJPTS010000025.1 GCA_905373625.1 Bacteroidia bacterium | reverse complement strand
GAACGTCAGATTCCGGTTCTGAAAGTCGTGGGTTTGAATCCCGCCGGGGTCACAACCTGTCGCGAGGCGACTGTTAGGTGATATGCTAAAATTGAAAGAAGGGAAGTTGGTCAGATGAATCGTATGTCCAGAGTTTTTGGTTTAGTTACTCTTGTTTTGGTAGCAAGCAGCCTATTAGTGGGGTGCAATGACAAGAAAGCACAGGAGGTGACTTCAGGAACGTCAGGAAATGCTGCGGCAGAGGCTCTTAAAAACTACGATTACAAGAAATTGAGCTATGCATTAGGGCTTTCTGCGGGTCAGTATATTGCACACGAAGAAATTAAACTAGAATACGATGAGTTTAAGCGTGGGCTAGAGGACGCGGTAAAGAAAACGCCGAACATGACGGACGAAGAGATCCAAGAACTCATGCGGAACTATATGATGACGCGGATGGACGCCATTGCTACAGCGAACAGTGCAGCGGGTAAACGTTTCTTTGATTCCATTGCAAAACAAGAAGGTGTACAGAGAGACTCATCGGGACTCCACTACAAGATTATTGAGGAAGGCGATGGCGTACAACCAACTGATAGCAGCTCGGTTCTTATGAACTATAAAGCGCGCTTTATCAACGGAGAGGAGTTTGACTCTAACGGTGAAGAACCTGTATTGATAGATCTCCATCGTGTCATCCAAGGATGGACTATTGGTATACCCAAGTTGAAACAAGGCACTAAAGCTACGCTGTACATCCCCGCAGAACTGGCTTACGGCGCACGTGGGCGTGATCAAGTTCCAGCAAATGCGACGCTGATTTTCGACGTTGAGTTAGTAAAAGTTATGACTCCCGCTGACGTCGAAGAGTACACGAAGAAGATGGAGTCTAAAGCAGCTCAGACAAAATAACGATGCCAGAAAATACAGTACTTGTTATAGAAGGTAAGCTCGTTTCTGTGCTCCCGAAACAGGAGGGCGAGGGACGAAATGGGCGTTGGCAGCGCCAAAGTATTGTTGTAGAGATGATGCGCGGCTCTTATGCCACAATGGTTTGCTTTGACGTGTGGGGAGATCAGGTTAATACTGTTGCCTCGCTTCAGATAGGCGACATGTTAACCATCTCTTTTGATCCGTCATCGCGCGAATTTAATGGGCGTTGGTATACGAGTTTACGCGCTTGGCGTATAGTGGTTGGGACTGGAAGCAATAACGAGGCAGACCGTCCTAGTACAATCGGAGTTATAGATCAGCAGCCTATGCAGCCAGATGCTAATCCTACGCAAGATACTCCGCCCGCACCCACAGAACGAGATGAATTTGATGCGATGCCCGAAAATGACCTTCCTTTTTAGTTATGTAGGCATTCGCTAAAACGCCTGTAAAAATGAAGAATTATAAAATGAGCTTATGGGGTCTCTCCTGTAGGCTCTTATTTTTTGCCTGTCTTGGCTTCACCGTCTGTCAAAGTTGTACAGAAGAGAAAGAGTCTTTGGCAACCCCATCAAATATTTCATTCTCGCACGATACGGTGCGGTTTGATAGTGTTTTCTCAGCAGAGGTATCGCCTACCCAACTCTTGCGAATTTATAACAAGAGTAGTTTGCCCGTACGTCTTGAACGCATAACCTTACAGGGAGGAGAAAAAAGCCCCTTCTCTCTACTTGTTGATGGCGCAGCTACGTATGAAAAGACGAATCTCCGTATTGATGCACACGATAGTCTGACCCTAGTAATTAGGCTGCGTCCTCCGCAACAAGGAGGCAATTCTTTTTTACTCTCTGACGAGATCGAGGTGGCTATAACCAACCAAGCAAAGAAACACTTAAGCCTTGAGGCTTGGGGACTCCCGCATAAGGACATTCATGGCAGTACGATTGACCAAGATACAGAATGGTCGAACGCCTCGGCTCTAATTATTACGAAGCCCGTGGTTGTTGCTAAAGGGGCAACATTGCGAATACTGCCTGGGACCTCGCTTTATTTCCGTCCCAATGCCTCGCTCACCGTTCATGGTAAATTGCTGGTGGAAGGCACAATAGAGCGCCGTGTTCTTTTTGCTGGCACTCGCCTCGATTCTGCTTATAAGTACACTCCAGGTCAGTGGCAAGGTCTTCTTCTTATGCCAGAAAGTGGACCGCATATCATCCGCAATGCCACCTTCCGCTCTGCTGTGACGGCAATACGTACAGACAGTCCCACGGCAAGTACTACTCTCGAGAACGTGATTATCTCGGGCTGTAGCCGAGATGCTATCGCGCTTCGTAATACAAAACTTCAGATGTCGGGCTGTATTCTTGCACAAAATTCAGGCTCTGCAATCTCATTACGCGGAGCACAAGTATCTATGGACTTCTGCACATTAACTGGCGATACGCGTTTTGGACAAGCGAGACGCGCAAGTCTCATTCTCTTAGATACGCCACCCGAGGGGAGCGAAAATATGCTCAGCGTGGTCAATTCTATTATTTGGGGCGCTTATTCTGACGAAGTCCGCGCAACGGGAAGTGCAACGTTAGATGCTGTAAATGCTAGCCATTCGATCTTCAAATGGACTAAAAATCGCCCCGCGCCATCCGAACGTTGGGAGAAAATTATATACGACGACCCGTTGTTAGAAAAGCCAGCCCAACTAAATGTTGAACTAAAATCAACAAGTCCAGCACGCGGTACGGGACTAGTAGTTAAGCCCGATGCAGAGACATTGTACGATCTGAAAGGGCGTAAGCGTCTAGGACAAGATGGTAAAGTAGATCGAGGAGCTTTAGTCTTTCGCGTAGAGGAGGAGAACCTCAGAGATTAGTCAAATATGCATTCTCTGCGAGTCAGTGTATCAGCATTTTTGAACTTACAAGGAGCTGGACGTATAGTAGATGTCCGCTCGCCAGCCGAATACTCGCATGCACATATTCCTGATGCTGTAAATGTCCCGTTGTTTAGCGATTCCGTACGAGCGGAAATAGGAACTCTTTATACCCAAGTTGGCAGAGAGGCGGCTATTGCACGAGGCTTTGAAGACCTCAACGATCGCTTAGATTCTTTACGCACGGAGGTGCTTTCGCATGCAGTGCATGGCGCAGTGCGGCTGCATTGCTGGCGAGGTGGTATGCGCTCGGAAAGTGTAGCATGGTTAGTAGCGCAGTCTGGCGTTACGCCTTATGTTTTAGATGGCGGTTACAAGAGCTACAGAAATGAGGTATTAGCCCGTTTTGCACAACCGTATAGCCTCTTAATTCTTGCGGGGATGACGGGAGCGGGGAAAACAGAAGTCCTAGCCGAGTTGCAAAAGTTAGGAGAGCAGGTGGTCGATTTGGAAGGGCTTGCGCATCATAAAGGATCTGCATTTGGCTGGTTGGGCGAGTCGGCTCAACCAAGTACCGAGCAGTTTGAAAACGAATTGGCGCTCTTGTTACAGGCATGTTCCCCACAAAAACGTCTTTGGCTTGAGGACGAGAGCAAAAACATCGGCAAAGTACTTATTCCCAATGCTTGGTACGAGCAAATGTCGGCAGCCCCCCGTGTAGTCTTAGAAACCGATCCACAGGCACGATTAGAAAGGCTCTTACGACTTTACGCAAGCTATCCCCCCGAAGCATTAGTCACTTGTGTAGAGAAGATTAGGAAAAGACTTGGGGGAGACAATGCGAACGAGTGTATTCGTAACATCCGTGAAGGCGAGCTAGCGCGCGCAGTGGAATCTGTACTCGCATACTACGATAAACGGTATCGTTACAGCTTAACATCGGCAAAAACAAGACTCCTGACCATTAACCCCATCTCTACCGATCCTCGAGAGGTGGCAGAGCAAATCCTCTCACAACTGAAATAATTGATATTCACCTCTTTTGTTCCACGTGGAAAGAAATTGTTCCCTCTTGTTCTACAATTAGTTCTCCTACAGACCCTAATGGGTAGAGCAGTACAAGACATTGCAACAAGTATATTATGACGCCATTGTGCAGCTGGGGGCTATATAATTTCCCCTTTACCGAATAACAATAGTTCTTAATTTTGCGCCTTGTAACAAGCTTGTGGAGATGATAAGAAAGGGTAAGAATGTTGCCATTTTAGCGGGCGGTATGTCCCAAGAGCGCGTGATCTCGCTTTTAAGTGCCGAGCAATTGCAAATCTGGTTCTCTGAAACAGAGTACAACGCCTATATAATTGATGTGCAAGGCGCGAGTTGGATCTATACGTTGCCCGATGGGCGCAATTTACAAGTCGATAAAAACACCTTCTCACTCCCATTACCCGACGGTTCTCTCCCGTTAGATATCGCTTTTATCACTACGCACGGAACGCCTGGCGAGAACGGACTTTTACAAGGCTACCTAGAGCTAATGCAAATCCCTTTCACATCTGGGGGGACATTTACACAGGCCATCTCATTTCACAAAAGTGCCTGCAAGCGCCATCTACAAGGCGTAGTACCCCTCTTGCCTTCCATTGATATAAAACGATTTGAAGATTTGGATCTCGAACAGGTGATCCGCGAGATCGGCTTCCCGCTCTTCCTAAAGCCGAATGATAACGGAAGCAGTGTCGGGGTGGTTAAGGTACACAATGCAAATGAGTTGCATAAGGCAGCACTTTCCGTTTTTGAGCTCTCTTCTGACATAATGCTAGAGAAATTCTGTCCTGGAACGGAACTGTCTTCTGGGATGGTACAGATAGGGGCACGACAGATCTCTTTCCCCGTGGCAGAGATAATATCGCCGTCTGAATTCTTTGACTTTAAGACCAAGTACGACGGCTCTTCGCAAGAGATAGTCCCAGCGCGTATCCCGCTTCCTACATCGCAACTAGTACAGCAGTACACGGCTGCCGCCTATACGCGTCTTGGCTGTCGCGGTATGGCACGTGCAGACTATATCTTATACGATGGCGTACCCTATTTCCTCGAGATAAATACATGCCCTGGGCTTACAGCGGAGAGTATAATACCCAAGCAGGTTAAAGCTATGGGGCGTACCATGCCCGACGTTCTCACAGAACTACTAGACGCCCTGCGCGGGTAAATATTCGGTTGTCGTTTACTGACGATCGGTTGACCAATTAAGCCCCAAGATAAGGGATTTCGTTGCTTCTAGTTTACCTTAATTCGTCTGGTTGGTATTCTTTATTTTCCTCTACACATTTCGACCTCTTTGACTTAGAACGGATAGCCGACGCCGAAATGGAATACTATGTCGTTGGCTTGATAATCTCGCTCGAAAGGAATCCAATGATAGGATTTCGTGTCGGCAGATTGCGAGACTGCGGGATCATGCAGTTTCACTCCCGTATCTAACCGAACCAAAAAGAAGCCGAGGTTTAGGCGTAAACCTATGCCATACCCCATCGCAATCTCTTTATAAAAGCGATCCCAAGCAAAGACCGCCCCAGGGCGCTCATCGGCACGCTTAATAGCCCAGATATTGCCCATATCTAGGAATAACGCCGTTTCAAATTTCCAGAAAAGCCACGTGCGGTACTCAAGGTTAAATTCCAATTTCAGATCTCCCGTCTGGTTAGGAAAGGTGAATTGCTTTTCCTGATACGATCCTGGTCCTAAATCGCGCGCATGCCATGCACGGACGCCATTTGCTCCCCCTTCGTAATAACGTTTTTCAAACGGCAGAGCCTGCGAATTACCGTAAGGATAACCCACTCCCACAAAGATTCGGCTTGCCAACGAGACGTAGCGATTTGTGCGGAAGAGTACAGAGTAGTTTACATCGCCCCGTACATACTGCGCAAAAGGGAGATCAAACAGACTGTATACACCATCCGTCGTCGGTCTTTTAAGCCACTTACTAGAATAGCGTAGGAGATTTCCCGCCGTCTCGAGATTCACCTTAAACAGCGTCGTAGAGAAACGACTATTGGTCGTACTATTTGCATAAGAGAAACTGTAACTCAGCAATGCGATGAGCTGGCTTATATACGAGTTCGCTAAGTAGGTCTGACGTATGCGCTGCGCAAATGCAGGATCTATGGCAAAGATTTTTACCACGTCTACCTCCAAGGGCACTATAGAATGCGACGTGTTGGTGCTTCCCTTCCAATTATAAGACATAAAACCCGATACGACTGAGCGACGATAGTAGGGGCGGCGCTGGAAATTATAAGATAACAGGAAGCGCGTTGTAGGCGAATAACGGCGCACAAACTCATTACCTTTTAGTGGCAATAAAAATCGCGGCAGTGTAAGCGAGGTGTGTAAACCAATTTCTAGTGCTGTCTTGAAACCAATAGCTGTTTTCTTCAGTATAGCTTCAGCTTGCGCGCGGAACTGTATTTCGAGCTGCTCTGCACCGTAAAAAAGATTACGGTGTCGGTAAGTTAAACTACCCTCAGTACCTAAAGACCCCGATGTGGTGAGCATACCTTCTATTTGATAGCCTTGTAATTTTACGCGTGAGAGGCGTACGTCGCAATTGATAGGGTAGAAATGCGGCACTGAGTCTCGCCCATATGTCCGAAGAGGACTAATAGACTCACGGAAAGTAAAAGACGCAGTTTGGTATAGCCCCAAGCCCAGTAGATTTTGCTGAGATTTGTTTATCTGCGAGATTCGTAATAGCGAATCCTGTCTGATAAGAAGTAGCGGGGCGAGCACTGGGAGGCGTATCCCTGCACGAGA
This sequence comes from Bacteroidia bacterium, assembly GCA_905373625.1. Lineage (GTDB taxonomy): Bacteria > Bacteroidota > Bacteroidia > Bacteroidales > CAJPTX01 > Bacteroides_D. The sequence goes on along the minus strand of CAJPTS010000025.1, from coordinate 8,714 downwards.
GTCGTAGTAAAAATAGAGCCCATCTTGTGTACGTTGATCCAACACGCGAGCATCCGCCGTTTTGGGTTGTAATGGGTCATACTTGGTAAAAATACGTATGGTATCTAAGATGTAGCGGCGAAAAAGCGGACTTTTATGCAGGTTAGTAGTATCTGATGGTAGGCGGAGTGTCAGGCGAGCCTTGTAGGGGGTACCTATCGTATCTACTCGGTAACCAATCTGATCTGCCGTGAGATTATAGTAACCATGATTCCGAAAGAGGTGTTCCAACCGTGATCTTTCGCCCTCGAGAGTCTTTACATCGAGCCGTTTTGAACTATGCAATAACGTCTCTTTAAGATTCGCCTTATAGAGCTTTTCAACCGTCGTATCTCTTATTTCCGCACTTATGCTATCTATCAGCGTGGGCGTATTATAGGATATAAGATACTTCACACGGCGCTTTTTCTTTCCCACATCTCGGGTCTCATAATTGACTTCGGCATGATAAAAGCCTCTACTCTCCAGATAGATGCGCATATTTTGCACCGTACGAAGCGTTAAATCTTCACGGTAGAGTACAGGAGCTTCGCCTATACGGTGCAGCCAGCCGCTTATCCCCGTTTCTTTTCCTTCTTTCCCGAGATTGTAGAGCCACAGATTAAACCGATACAAGCCAAAAAGTTTCGTATTAGGCTGCTGGCGGATGTAACGTCTCAGATCGTCTTCTTCCAAGTCTGCACCCGCATCCGTCGCCTCTATGGTTACCTTATCCAAGAGCCGATTCTCTGGCGAGATCCGCTTAAGCGTAGAACAACTAAGAGAGAATAATACTACTACAAAAAGTAGTACCTCAGCCGTGCGATGTAGGACTGCGTGTCTACTAAGCATTATTATGACAGAATAGGCTGAGAGCTTGTTTAATGCAAAGTTACTACTTTCGTTTTGACTATTTGGGAGTAAAAATGTTAACACAAAACGAGATAAAGTATATCCGTTCGCTACACTCTGCACACAATGCTAAAAAGGAAGGGAAGTTTATAGCCGAAGGAGAACGTATGGTGAGCGAGTTGCTACAGGCAGGTGTTAAACCCGAATGGCTTTACGTCAGTACATCGTCCCGTTTTGCTGCAAAATCTCACCAGAAAATTTCTACGATAAGTAAAGAAGAGATGAAACGCATCTCTGCTTTAGATAGTCCGTCAGATGTGTTAGCCATTTTTCCTCGCATCTACCACGCCATTCAGCCATTAGATTCGGGCACGTCACTGTATCTGGAGAATATACAAGACCCTGGCAATTTAGGCACGATCATACGTACTGCCGCTTGGTTCGGCATTAAACAAGTACTCTGCTCAGAGGACACGGTAAGCATATATAACAACAAAGTACTGCAAGCCACCATGGGGGGCATCGCCTATGTACCTGTAGCGTATATCAATTATGACGAGGTCTTACTTCGTGCACCACAAGAATTACAAATTGTTGCCACTAGCCTAAACGGCTCACCACTCGCATCGGTCATTTTTCATAAACCGACACTCCTCCTATTTGGAAATGAGGGGAAAGGGCTTTCTCAACACCTGCTGCGCAAAGCAAATCTGCACGTTACAATCCCCAAAGGGGAAGGCGGGCACGGCGAGTCTTTGAATGTGGCTTCTGCGGTGGCAATACTTTGCGCCGCAACGGTGGGATAAAATATACTTATACCCACTTAATAGGTGCGACACCTTGGCTTTCTAACCACCGATTCGCCAGTTTGAAATGACTACACCCGATGAAGGGATTATTGCGCGTCAGTGCCACGGGGTGTGCCGCCATAAGTACAAGATTGTTATACGTTGGAAGCCCTTCCACTAGTTGTTTAGCTTTCTGACCCCAAAGTAGCATTACCTTTGGCGAGGGAGTAGATAATGCAATTTCTACCAATGTGCGAGTAATATTCTGCCACCCCAGATCTTGATGCGAAAAGCTCTGTCCTGCGGCCACAGAAAGCACAGAATTAAGAAGAAGAACTCCCTGTTGCGTCCAGTCTGTCAGATCTCCATTTAGACGTCGTTCACCCCCAAACTCATTTTGAAGTTCGGTAAATATATTGCGTAAAGAAGGTGGAGGTGTTATGTTTGTGGGAACTGAAAAAGCAAGCCCCATAGCTTGCCCAACGTTTATGTAGGGATCTTGTCCAATAAGAATTACTCGGATCTTCGCAAGCGGCGTAGCTTGCAGAGCATGAAACAAGAGATCATCACTGGGGTATACAATCTCATGCAAGCGTCTCTCCTCTACTTTTTGCAAGATTTGCTCTATTTGCGGAATTACGCCTCGGATCTCAAGGGCTTCATACCAATCTATTGGTATCAAATTTGCTAGCGACGGTTTCATTTAGTTAGCAATTCGGACAAAACGATCTTTCAATTTCTGATAATGCCAGCGTCCCACGGCGACACGGTCAGGATCTAGTTCTTCGCGAAGTACACGTAAATCTTCGTGGAGTGAAGAGAGCGAACCATGAGTGGCAATGGCAATATTTACATAGTCCTCGTGCGGAAGATTATTATCGCTAAGCGGGCTCTGCGAGCAAAGAATTATATGCACTGGCTTTGTAAGCAAGGGTAATAATTCCATATCGCGCACAGCACTATTATTGTCCGCAATGAGTATCAGCTGTTTTGCCTCAGGGAACTCCGCTTGTGCAAAGAGCAATGCCTCCAGATCATTTTCGGGGTCATCGCCACTACAACCAAAAGAGATACTATTTACAAGTACCTCAGTAATTTCTTCCATCGGACGTGGTACAAGACGAATACCCCCTGTACTGCCAGCAACCTTTGTAGAATCCGCTCGCCCATCTCCATCGTTAAAAAAGACCCCACCGTAGACCTTCTGAGCATTGTTTGCCAACGAGAGCCAAAGAAGATACTCTTCAAGGTAAGCATCCATGCTACAGGTCACATCGATCACGTAAACAGCACTGTCATAGTGTGTACGCAAAAGGGTACGCAATAAATGCAGACGCGAACGACGCAAGAAGTTCCGATTCTTACGTTCTTCATCTTGTACTACACTGCGCAGCATGTATACGCCCTCTAACACTCGCTTCGAGAGGTAAGGTATTTCAGCTGCCTGCTCGCGCGCAGGAATAGCAAAAGCCGTTGGCGTTTTTTGAGCCCGTGGTGGCAGAATACGTTTCTTAGCTGCCTGCATACTGTCTTTATGCGTCCGATAAACCACAGACGGCTTTTTCTTACGCACTGGCGTACTACTACTCTGGGGTGGTTGTTCCTTTGTTTTATTGACCTGTGGTAGCACTCCCGTCGTTTTCTTATTAAGCTCCAGTTTTATATCGGCTGTTTGCAAAGGCGGATAAGACGTAAAAGTATGCGAGTCAAAATTCTGATACCCCTCTACGCTAAACTGGTAGGTATGCCCCAGCGGGACTTCTACACGCACCCGTCCATCGGCGCTCGTAGTACCCGTGTACAGCTCGCCATTTTCAGCTTTGCAATACAGTATTCGGTTTGCTACAGGAGCATTTTGCGTATCGAGATAAGTAAAAAGCACCAGCCCATACCCTTCTTTGGCACTCATACCCTTCAATGCCGCGGGAGGTAATACCAGTTCCATTTCCATATCTCCGTCTGAAATAGGAGCCGTCTCAAAGTGAGAAAAATGCGAGAAGCCTTCCACAGAGACGGTATACTTAGTATTGGGTAGCAACTGTGCAAATCCTAGCCCAAAACGATTGGTGTAAAGGTATACAACGTCTTTATTCGCACCCGTGAGAGTAACCGTCCCCGCAAATGGCGCACCATCTGCGACTGATACTTCAAATTTCACATTGAGCCGACGTACAACCTCCGTACTATCCTGTGCCTTTACCCAATGCGGCACAAACAAGACAACGTAACAGGTTACAAGCGTATATAACCAACGAGACATCAGTGTATAGTAACAACGTATTTATGAAAACGAAAAAAGCAGTTCTCTTGTTTAGCGAGAGGCGGATTAACAAATCCGCGCACACCCCAACCTAAATGATTGGCTCGTTAAAAGATTCTCATAACATATAAATGGGGACGCCTCTTACGCGTCCCCACTACATCTTTCTAAGTAACAACTATCTCTGGCTTACCACCCTTTATTTTGTTTGAGGCGCGGATTACTCGTGATATCGTGATTAGAAATCGGCCACACGAACTTTGGATGATCGTTCGGATAATTGGCATCAGTATATGCGATATTCACAATTCGTTCGCTTTGCGGATCATGTCGCGTGCAAGGCAAACCCCAACGGCGGAGATCGGTAAGGCGAAAACCTTCGAATGCCAGTTCGCGCATACGTTCCTCGCGTATATCGGTTGTAAGTGCATCGCCTGTACTCATAATAGGGGCAAGCCCTCGTGCCGTACGCAAAGCATTGAGTGCAGTCTGGGCTTCTGCTTCCTTATTTAGTTCCTTAGCAGCTTCAGCTGCAATGAGATATAATTCTGCGAGCCTGAAAGGCTTTGGACGATGCAAATAGCTCGACAGCCCTGACTGTATATTTAGATTAGGAGCTCCAGGATATTTGTTTACCACCCAGCCGTTCATTTCCGTTTTTTCATCGCGGAGCAAGATCTTCCTATAGCGGAGATAGATCGTTCGCCTGAAATCAGTATTAGTATACAGATCTACTACCCATTTCGACGGGACAAAATCGGGCTGCGCAGGGTACGGATACCTGTGTGTCACTTCCTGCAAAAAGACGCTCATATCATTTGGTTTCTCTTGCTTGTTGTCTGCATATACCAGCATCAGCAACTCACTGCTTGGAGCATCTTCATGCCACATGGCTTTCAGCTTATCTGCTTCTGTAATAAGCGCGTAACGCCCATTGGTAATCAATTCATTTGCCACGTCGTACGCTTCCTGATAATTGTGAAACAGTAATGCTATGCGTGCTCTGAGCGCTTTCACAATATCTAATGTGACAGAGGTAGCATTCGGCGTTCCTTTTATGTTCGTTCCGACCGAGCCCTTTATCGCTTCTAACTCGTCTGTAGCAGCCTTGATATCCGTCTGAATTAGATTCAGAATATCCTCCTGTGTAGCTCGCGGATCTTTTGCCTTAAGATTGATACGCGTTACTGCGGGTACACACGGCTCTGTAGGTTCATATAGGCGCGACCAACGATTAGCTAACTCTGTATAGCAGTATGCACGAAAGAAATGCGCCGTTGCTTTAGCATAGAGTACCGTATCCGCATCGCCCGATCGTTTCGGCGTATAATTATCTACGTTTTCTAAAAAGAAGTTTACATTGCGAATGGAGGAGTAATAACCTAAATATATACTCGCTACACCCACATTTTCTGTGGTAAACTGATCCCAGTCGTGTAACGCACCGCGGTTACCAAAAGTAAGCGTAGCATTGAGCATATCGGCCTGATACTCCTGTAGTAACACAAAATCACCGTTCTGTAAGAGCCGAAAATAGTTCATAAAGCCGTTGTACCACGCCCAGACGTCGTCTTTTGTCTCTATGGCACGGGTACTATCTATAGCATTCGGGGGCACTAATTCCTTATTACAACTGAAGAATAGGCTACAGAGGGCGAGTAAAGCCACTAAAATTACTTTATATATTTTCATCGCTTTTACTTTTTAGAAGAGGAGTTCGATGCCAAAAACCATTTGCTTCGTGTTGGGGTTCGCCCCAAGACTTACACTGAGTGGTAATTCGGGATCTGGTCCTGTGAAACGGGTAAATGTGAGGTAATTACGGAGCGTCATATAGACCTTTGCCGAGCTAAAGAAGCGCGTTTTACTTATCCACGGCTTAGGTACAATGTAACCAAATGTCAGAGTCTTCATGCGAAGAAAAGAGGCGTCTTCCAAAAGGCGGTCATCGATCTGTGTCCAATTCGTTATACCACTTTTCGGATAATCTGCTATATCGCCAGGTGCTTTCCAACGTTTCTTTTTAATCACGGCGCGGGACTGGTTATTGCCTGAGAAGAGGATCGGGTTTTCTAAGTAGAACCTGTCATTGTTCAGCATGTACTTATCTAGCTCAAAATTGAAGTCCGCTTGTAGATAAAAGCCCAAAAAGCTAGCATTAAGCCCAAATCCGCCCTTTATGGGTGCATCCTGTGGTTTCCCAAGGCTTTGGGCAAGCTTCGGATCATACGTACTGGTAACCTTATTCGGATCGCGTTGGGTAACCGTGGGATTGTTTTCATCAGGTAAATACCATTCAGGTTCTCCCGTATCAGAATTTATTCCCTTAAAATGAGGGAAGAATAACTCAACTGGATGCCCGACGGCATACGCCACGCCCGATCCTCCGACAACCCAATATTTTTTGCCATCAAAAAGCTCATCGATGCGCTCTCGGTTGTAATTGAAAACCATGTAACGCCTTACGTGGTTTCCTTTCTGATCTTTCCAAGCAGCTACGTCTAGTCTTACATCCACGCCTGTATTAGAGATACTCCCCACGTTCTTGTAAAGAGAAGCAAAACCAATAGAGTAGGGGATCGGTACATCGAGAAGCATACTAGAGGTCTCGCGTCGATAGAAGGCTATTTGCGTATTCACTCTGTCCCAAGCGCCGAAATTGATCCCGAGCGTGTACTTTTTCTGTCTTTCCCACGTCAGGTCGGGGTTGCCCGGATTACTAAAATCGTAAGCCGTTTTACCGAGATATGAGCCTGTCTTGCCTATGGAAGCACGGTAGAGGTAATTGGCCGAGATGGGATCCATGCCACTGAGTTCAGAATTCCCACTCGTGCCGAGACTAAACTTAACGTCTAGGTGATCTACCCAACGTATATTGCGCAAAAAGGGTTCGTTCTTCGCTTTCCACATCAAACCAAAAGCCCAAAACACCGCATTGCGCGCTTTTTTACTGAAACGAGAGGAAGCATCATTGCGAAGCGATAACTCTACAAAGTAACGACTGTCAAAGTCATATTCCATTCGCCCGAAGAATGAATTGTAGTAATACTCATATAGGCTACTCCCTACTTCTATATCTGTGGTTCCCGCTGAGAGTAGGAGCAATCTGTCATCCTGTAGCCCTTTTACCGAGCCCGACAGATTCTTAAAATATCCGTAGATGTACTCATGACCTAACAACGGCGTAAAATGATGACGTTCGCGAAGCGTGAACCGATACTCTATGGTATTCGTTACGGTCCCCAGCGCACGGAAATTCATCTTCTCAGTACCCTGTCCCGCTGCCTCTTTGATGGGGTAGGAAGGTAAAACACGCATATAAGAATGCCCATAACTAGCTTCCAGTCCCGCTTGCGTCTTCCATATCAGATTTTTTATAGGTTCTATGCTAATAAAATTAGAGGTCACTAAACGCGGATTAGCTCCCCACTGTCTATAAACACTCTCGACATATTTGCGAGACATCTGATTAGCACCAGGTATTAGCCCTTGGATCTCATTACCGTTCTCATCATAGGGAGTAAGATATGGACGAGTATGTGAAACTAAGCCCACGGCTCCTGTAGGCGAAGAGCTATTTACATGACGGAAGACATAAAGTAGCGTGGTGTTCGTTCCTACTCGTAACCACGGAGTAACGCGAGAGGAGATATTGGTGCGCAACGTGTAGCGCGTATTATCTGAGTTGAAACGCAACCCCATCTGATACTGATAGCCACCACTGATGAAATAGGAGGTTGAGCCCGTTCCGCCCGAGATAGAGACATCGGCCTGTCGCATCGGTGCATTCTGGTTGTATATGTACTTATACCATTTGAAGGTTTTATTTCCGTACGTCTTTTCGTAATCCTCATATTCTTTGATGATATACGGATTTCCGTTAGCGAGATCTTTATAGAACTTGTAGTATTCGGGCGTAGAAAGGATGTCCTCGTAGAAGTCCGTGCTTGCTATGTTGCTAAAACCTTGTGCATAGTGCACGGTAATAACGCCCTTTGTCGCACTGCGTCCTTGCTTAGTCGTAATAGAGATGACGCCATTCGCGGCACGTGCGCCATAAATGGATGTAGCAGATGCATCTGTCAGTACATCTACTCGTTCAAAATCGGAAGGATTAAGACCAGAGATATTGCCAACGGGAATACCATCAACTATATACAAAGGCATGGTTGATCCTCTCAAAGAGCCCGATCCATGTAATTTTAATGTCGCTACAGCAGACGGCTCTCCTCCATTGGTTAAAACAGAAAGTCCTGGGATCTTTCCCGCGAGCGCCTCCATAGTATTCGAAGTGGGACGCAACCGCAAGTCTTTGGATGCGACACTAGTAAATTGACCTACCGACGAGCTCGTTTTACGACCTGATCCGTAACCGACCACAACCACTTGGTCTATCTCCTCGCGGCGGGTCTCCATTACTACATTTATGGTCTGTTTGTCGCCAACGGAGACTTCCTGCGTCTCGTAACCCGTGTAGGAGAATACAAGTACTGCATCTGGACTCGGTACGGCAAGTGTATAATACCCCTTTGCATCGGTTACAGTTCCAGTACGCGTGCCCTTTATTTGCACGGTGAGTTGTACTAAGGGCAAACCGTCCTCCGCGGCTGTTACTATCCCTTCTATCTTGTGTTGTTGCCCGTAAGTATGGCAATAACTGAATACCAAGACTGAAAGCAAGAATATAAATCGCTTCATATAAATTCGATTTTTATGAATTTTCGGCACTGATTACTTAATAATTAAAGAAACCTCCATATCTACCCCTATACTTCCAATATCTCTACCAGTTTTTC
>CAJPTS010000024.1 GCA_905373625.1 Bacteroidia bacterium | reverse complement strand
ATGATAACTACTGAGAATCAGTTTGACGAGTTGACTATAGGTTTGGCAAGTGACCACGCTGGCGTTGAGCATAAGCGTTTCGTACAAGATGCCCTTCAAGCGGCAGGTTATATGATTGATGACGGTGGGGCGAATGATCCTACCGTATCGGTAGATTACCCCCTGTATGCTCATCCGCTGGCGCATAAGATTCTTACGCATCAGGTGGCTCTGGGGGTGGCTTTTTGTGGCTCGGGCAATGGGATGGCCATAGCGCTAAATCGGCATGCAGGTGTACGCGCAGCACTTTGTTGGGACGTGGAATTAGCACGTCTGGCGCGTCTACACAATAATGCAAACGCCATTGCCATCCCTGCGCGTTTCGTCTCAAAAGAGAAGGCGCTGGAGATGGTTCATATCTTCTTAACCACCCCGTTTGAGGGACAGCGACACGATGAGCGGGTGCATCTCATAGAGATAAATAACTACAATCGCCACAAAAAGCGGGACTCGTTCGGCGAACATTAGTCCCTCACTTTAACAAAGTCTTAGCGAACGCCTGATTAAACATCGGGCGTTTTTTTTGCCTCATTATGTTGTATAGGCGCGATGTGTTTTAACGTCACGCGCATTCAATATAATTTCATAGCTTTGTGGACTTTCTGAAATTAAGGTATAGTTTGAGTATTAGCTAAAACAGGGAGGTTATGGATAAACAACAAACAAAGAAATTCCTTGAGGGGATACGTCTATTTAAGGCGCTCTCGAGTGCGCAGTTAGATGCTTTGTCATCTAGCGTTCGAGAGGTATCATTCAATGCTGGCGAGCTGTTATTCTGGGAAAACGGACCGCGTGAGGAGTTCTTTGTCATTTTAGAAGGCGAGGTTGAACTGTTTAAGACGAGCCCATACGGGGCTGAAATTAAGCTCGCGCAGTTTCATACAGGCGATTTCTTGGGAGAAGGATCGTGGATGCCTGATTCTACGCACTCCACCTCGGCACGGGCATTAGTGCCCACAAGCGTTTTGGTGGTCGGGAAGACGTTCTTCCAGCAGGATGCTGATGCCACCATTAAGGTCTTCTCAAACATCATGCAAGTGATCTCGCAGCGCATGGGACAATCAAATGCACAGCGCATCCATACAGGGGCGCAGTACTTCTCGGGGAACACGCGTCTGGAACACGATCTTCTTGGCGAGCGTAATGTGCCCTTAGAAAGTTATTATGGTGTACAAACGCTCCGTGCAGTAGAGAATTTTACCATATCGGGGGTAAATCTTTCATTCTATCCAGCCATTGTCAATGGTTTGGCTATGGTGAAAGAAGCAGCCGCAGAAGCCAATCATGATTTAGGTTTATTGCCCACTGATGTCCGTGACGCCATTGTCACTGCTTGCCACGAAATACGAAATGGGAAATATCACAATCACTTCGTGGTAGATATGATACAAGGGGGCGCTGGGACTTCTACTAATATGAACGCTAATGAAGTGATCGCGAACCGTGCTTTGGAAATTATGGGGCATCAACGTGGTGAGTATCAGTATTGCCACCCAAACAATCATGTAAACCTCTCGCAGTCAACCAATGATGCCTACCCGACGGCTATGAAATTGGGCATCTTCATGCTCAATTCTGAATTAACCGAGGTGCTCGATAGTTTGGCAAGTGCATTCCAAGCCAAAGCGATAGAGTTCCGCGACGTGATTAAGATGGGACGTACACAATTACAAGATGCCGTTCCCATGACACTCGGACAGGAATTCCAAGCTTATGCTGATATGTTGCATGGCGAGAGTGACCAACTGAACAAGGCGGCAGATGGCTTCCTAGAACAAAATATGGGCGCTACAGCCATTGGTACTGGCATCAATGCAGAGCCTGGTTACGCAGAAAAGTGCACAGAGCATTTGCGCCGTGTTACGGGCTTCCCTGTACGCCTTGCGGCTAATTTAGTGCAAGCTACGCAGGATACAAGTGATTTTGTGCGCTATTCCTCCGAACTGAAGCGTTTGGCAGTAAAGGTTTCCAAAATATGTAACGATTTGCGTTTACTGGCTTCGGGACCTCGTGCTGGTCTAAGCGAAATTAATCTTCCCCCCCGTGCTCCTGGCTCTAGTATCATGCCAGGTAAGGTGAATCCTGTAATCCCTGAAGTGGTTAACCAAGTGGCTTTTAAGGTGATTGGTAATGATACCACGGTGACCATGGCAGTGGAAGGCGGTCAGCTGGAACTCAACGTATTTGAACCCGTTGCCGTTCAGAGCATAGTAGAGTCTATAGTAATGCTTAAAAATGGTCTGAAGACGCTCGAACATCGTTGCGTTGCGGGCATTACGGCAAATCGAGATCGTTGCAAGAGCTTAGTTTACAATAGTATCGGGATTGTTACGGCTTTAAACCCCGTAATTGGTTATGAAAAGTCTACCATCGTGGCGAAAGAAGCTCTGGAAAAGAATGCTAGTGTATATGACCTCGTCCTAGAAAAGAAATGGCTCACCAAGGAGCAGTTGGACGAGATCCTATCGCCCGAAAGGATGATTGAACCACGTAAAGTGCGTCTGTAGTACAGACTTTCGTGTAAATATTAACTAGGGTGCTCTCGGTGGGAGCGCCCTTTTTTATACGAGCATGTTATACGTGTTATGTGTAACCGACGCTTGTCTACAAAAAGGTAATTAGGAGAAAAGCTTAACTTTGTAATGTGGTTAACGCATGGAGGAGATTGATTATGACAATAGACGGACGTGATGGTATGGGGTATCCCGAGTCGCAGGAGGATCGCAGCGATGTGCATTCTACGGCAGTTAGGGCGGGAAAACGAACCTATTTTTTTGATGTGAAAGCAACGCGTAACGACGACTATTATTTGACTATTACCGAGAGCAAACGCCGTCAGGGGGATGACGCCTCCTATGAAAAACATAAGATTTTTCTGTACCGTGAGGACTTCGCAAAATTCGCTGAAGGATTGCAGGAGGCGATAGCGTATATTGTCGCCCATAAAGGGGAGGTTGAACCCCGCGAGGAGGATGAGCAGGACAATTAGATTGTTCGCACAAAACAAGATTGAGAGACCTTTTGCTACATGCGGGAGGTCTTTTTCTTTACTTACGTGCAGGTGTGTTCCGAATGTGTAAAATGCAACGCGCAGACGTACGAGACCGCCCCCGAATTGCTCAGGAAACACAGCTGTTTGCGCATTATGACACACTGTCTCTGTGCTATACGATTTTGTCTAGAATCCATTGCACCCACGCAATGAGCGTATAGCCTCGTCTTTCTATGGTGGCGGTACTCAGAGAGGGCATTGCCTTTTGTAGAAGCTTATGCACGGTGCGGCGCACGGGTACGTTTACAGATTCTTGTAAGTAAAAGAGTAATACGTCGCGAAAGAGTTGATGCCTGAGTACGGCTTCTATAATTCTGCGTCGGCGTGCCGCCAGTGACAGTTGGAAGCATTCTTGTCCGTCGTGCGAAAGTCTTACGCCACGTTCCCCGTTTAGTTCGCACTCTTCTAACCACCCCAAGTAGCGTCCTGCGGCTACATAGTAGTTGGCTTGACGTGGTGTAAAATCGTAATTCTCAGCAATTTCCTCTTTGTTTAGTACGCTTTGCGTCTCTAGTACTTCACAAAGGTTGATGAGGCGTTCAAATTTATCTGCCTGTGGAAAAGGGAGGGTAGAGTCTTCGGGTACGACGGCTGTTTTGTGCAGCAAAGCGCCTAATTCGCGTAGAGAGAGTAGTGTGTCGTCCAAGATGTATTTCTGTTTTCTCAAACAGGTTATAGAGTTGTAGTTCAACGGATCTGTAAACCGATACTCGTATAACCAGTAAGTGCCGTCGCTATAAATTTGGTATATAAGCCGTACGGGCTTGTTTACGCGCTCGCGCCAAAGCCGATAAGGGTAATAGAGTTGGCGTACAATGAAATCGCCCGCAAAATGATTTTTAGCCTCTAGGAGGTACAGCGCTCGGTCAGATTCGTAACCAGCATCTATTTCCACTTGCACATTGGTAGCATGCAGCGTTTGTACTTGTTGGTCGTGAGTACCAATTTGAAAATCAAATGCCTCAGTCCCCATTCTACCGCTGACGGTGGGGTGTAGTTGCTGCTCTTGTGTAAAATCTGCGAGGATGCCCGACGCATGCGCCACGTGAATGGCTGCAGCCTCACTATTGATGGAATTATAAGTCAGGCTTTCGAGAAAAGCGGGGAATGCCACTCTTCGGGGGGCAGTAATATCTAGTATTTTTTCAAACGGATGGAAGGTATTAAAGCGCCCAATTGCATACGAGCCGCGCGTGAGGGGTAATATGGTCAGCTTGTATTGTTGGAATAGCGGGGGAAGTTGATACGAGTGATCAAATTTTGTCATAAGGCGAGCCTCGCGCTCCGTGTTAATCTCGCTCGCCGTAATTTCTACATAAGGTGCACTTGCTAAGCGTTGTAGGACGTGATATTTCTCAAAGAGACGAATCCACGCACGCTGGTTTTTCGTAGGGAGCTGCTCATCTGCCATAGTTGCGGATGATTAGCTCGTTGATAGCGCCGCGCCCTGCACCTTTTGAGTTAACGGCACGTACGGCTTGCACTGTGGTGATGTGGAACTCGCTGTAGAGCTCGCGTATCAGCGGTGTATCAGAGTTGGACTGCATGAAGGGGATGTTGCGGGCGTCTAGTGCTCGGCATGCATCACGCAGACGTGTTTGCTCGGCTGTTTTCCAACCGCCCTGTACGTAGCCAGTGAAACTAGAGGTCTCTGAAAGAGGGTGATAAGGCGGATCGAGGTAAACAAATGCATCGGGGGGGAGAGCATCTAGTACAGCTTGGTAGTCACTGTTAGAAAGCGTGATGCCGTTCTGCCGCAGATACTCGCTCACCGCCAGAATAGTAGGCGCATTTACGATATTAGGGCGCTTATAGTGCCCATAGGGGCTATTAAACTCACCTGCATTATTCACGCGAAATAAGCCGTTATAACACGTTTTATTGAGGTATATGAAACGCGAGGCGCGTTCGAGTGCCGATCGCTCGGCAAAGTGCGGGTCGCGATCTTGCATACGGAGGTTATAGAAATACTCGGGCGTATTCTCGTGCTGCTGGAGGTGCGCTATGAGCTCGTGCGGCGTATCGCGTACAACGCTGTACATGTTCATTAGCTCCACGTTGAGATCATTTGCTATGGCGCGTTTCGGGTGCAATGCCCAAAGAAGCGCTCCGCCTCCCATAAAAGGTTCACAGTATGTATGCCCAGCAAGCTTTTTAGGGAGCAGCGGACGTATTGTAGGGAGTAGCTGCCGTTTCCCGCCCGCCCATTTCACTATGGGGGCTAGTGCGTCTGTTGTGTTTGGTTCGCCACGCTGCATAACACTGCAAAGGTACGAAGTACAAAGCACAAAGTGCAAGGTACAAGGTACAAAGTACAAGGTACAAAAACATATGGTTTATGGTAAAGAGCTAATGCGACGTTTTAGAGAGATTTGCATTTTTGCAATTATCTTACATATCTCTACGCAATCACTATGTATAGATAAGAATTCAGTCTCCGAGATAAACTGCGCATCGCGCAATATTTCTAACCAGTATTCTGTTTCAAGCCCTTCCTTATAAGCGATGGAAATTTTAGCGAAAAAATCCTTGTCACTCTGTGCACCACGAGACTCCGCGATATTTGCGCCGATAGATGTCCCACTGCGCAGGACTTGTTTAGACATCACACGCTCTCCTCTTTGCTCTGAAAGAACTTTGTATAGATTCACTATGCGGAGCGCAAATGCGCGCGTCTTCTCTTCTATCAAATTTTTACTCATCGCCACAAGATATATTTAGGTACAAGGTACGAAGTCAAAAGTACAAGGTCAAAAGTACGAAGTACGCGACAAGCGGCTATAATTTGGGTTTTACTTTGAACTTCGTACCTTGTACTTTGTACTTTATTAAAGCTTCGTACTTTGTACCTTGAACCTCGTACTTAACTTTGTACCTATTATTTTAAGCCAAAGCGTCTCGCTTTTCTCGTAAGAAATAGGGATTTAGATCATTATTACTCGTGTAATCAAAAGGTAGAAAAGCCTTACGTGCTCCCTAAAAACTATCGCAAGGGCGATAGAAATAGGGTAGTGGATCTTTTTTCCAACCATAGCAATACAACTACCTTTGTCTCTTAGTTTTGACAAAAGAGGGGAGGATATGCGTTGGCTTGTCATAAAATTCCTAGTGATACTTTGTGCATGCTCGGTAGCATCGGCTAGTCTTGCGGTCTCTTTTCGTGGGCGCGTAATAGATGCACAGACGGGCGAGCCCCTAGAGTCAGCACAAGTTTTTCTGCCAGACCTCAATCTTGGTACACTCTCCAATCGGCAAGGAGAGTTTGTTATCAGTGGAAAGGTTAAGGGCGCTCACCGCTTCATGGTGACTTACGTAGGGTACGAGACCTACAGCGCGAATCTGCACTTCCCCGTAGATACTCTTTACATAGTACGTTTGCGTGCCACTTCGCTTGCTTTGGAGGATGTGGTGGTTACGGCACGTGCAGCTCAGAAGAGCGGTACAGCCTTGCAGGTAAACCAAGCTACTCTGGAACACGCCCAACCCGCATCTTTAGCCGATGTATTACAGTACCTTCCTGGTCAACTTGCCACGGATGGTCGTCTTGATAACGTGAAACAGGTTACCCTCCGGCAGGTGAGTAGCGATGATAATACCTCGCTCGGCACGGCTGTGGTTGTAAATGGTGTGCCCATATCTAACAACGCGAATCTGAATACGCTCCCAGTAGATCAAAAGGTGAGCGAGCGCAGTACCGTTAATGCAGGGATCGACCTCCGAATGCTTTCTACAGATCACTATGAGCGTGTAGAATTGCTGCGAGGTATAGCCTCCGCTCGTTACGGCGATCTAAGTAGTGGTGCTTTCGTTTTGCGTGCCAAACAAGGGGTAACGCCATGGCAGCTACGGGCGAAGGTAGATCCACTCTCGGGGCTAGTGTATGTAGGAAAGGGTGTGCATCTTCCCGTGGGGACTTTGCATCTCGGAGGAGAGTATACCTATGCTACACCAGACGAGCGCGAGCAGTTAGAACGCTTTGCACGCTATTCGGCTCAAGCCAATTGGACGGCTAAAACCCACCTCGCGGATCTACCTCTTTCCTTCGGCTTGCGTGCCAACTACATCGGTACGCTTCAGACGGAGCGCACTGACCCCGATCTCACGCTCCACATTGAGAATTACAAAGCTTATTACTCGCGTTATCAGTTGAGCGGAGAAACGGAATGGACTGTGGATAAACCTTGGCTTGCTGCCATCCATCTCACGGCTTCGTATGACTATACGGAGGACGTAATACGACGTGTAAAAAACATCTCAGTGCGAGGCGGACAGGGGCTGCCTCTGAGTAATAAGAGTGGCGAATATGAGGGCATCTACCTCCCCTTCGAGTATCTCTCCACGTATAGTTTGGTAAATAAACCCCTGCAAGGTTACGGACTTCTGGAGCTACGCGAACACTGGCAATTTTGGGGGCTAACGCACGCAGTCAGCGTCGGAGCAGAAATGCGTTTTGAGGGCAATGTGGGCAGAGGTTACACTTATGATTTGCAGCGTCCGCCCGCGCCTGGATCGCCCACCAGTTCGCGCCCACGCAAGTATAGCGATGTGCCTTTTTACATCCCCGTTAGTGCTTATGCCGAAGACAAGCTCTCGGCTTCGGGGGGGTATGGTGAGCTTGAGCTCGTTGCGGGAGTACGTGCGGGTTGGTTGCGAGGTGCTACAGAAGCTTATTCTGCCTTGCGCGACGCACAGTTTGATCCGCGTATCAATGCCTATTATGCTTTCCCACGCTTTGCTTTGGGACGATTGCCCGTACAGTTTGCACTACGTG
The DNA here is from genome assembly GCA_905373625.1 of Bacteroidia bacterium. Classification (GTDB taxonomy): domain Bacteria; phylum Bacteroidota; class Bacteroidia; order Bacteroidales; family CAJPTX01; genus Bacteroides_D. Next base: position 7,485 of record CAJPTS010000024.1, on the reverse strand, counting down.
CGGGATGGGGAAAGCAGACCAAATGGCCTACACTCGAACAACTGGCGCCCACTCTCGCCTATTTTGATTTGCAGTCCCTGAATTACTATTCGTTGAACGAAGCATGGCGTTTACTCTGGCTTACCACGTTTATAGAAGACGCGCGTAATCTTGCACTGCGCCCATCGTCATATAATAAATGGGAAGCGGGGGCAGAATTAAATTTAGGCGATGTGCACACCGAGGTCACGCTCTTTTACGAATCTATGCGTAACGGATTTACCTATGCCACGCATTACCTACCGTACGAGTACAACACTTATTCTGTACCTGGAACGCCCTCGGGCAAACCAAGAATCGAAGACTTGACGCCAAAGAAGGAATATACACTGAAGGCATTGGGGAAGCCCGCCAACAGTCTTAGTACGTTGAAACGTGGTATAGAGTTCCGAGTTCAGTTGCCCAAATGGGAGCTGTTGGGTACGTCTGCCGATGTATCTGGCGCATATTTTCATACCACGTATGATATTAGTGAACCCGAAGAGTATCGGCCATCAATTAAATTGGACGGGAAAGAGTACCCTTACGTAGGAATATATGCATGGAGCAATGGGAGACGATACGAACAATTCAATTCTACGGCGCGCTTCTATACACACCTCCCGCAGCTCCGTTTACTCTTTACCACTATGGTGCAGTGCGTGTGGTTCTCGCGCTCGCAGACTCTACCTTTTGACGGTCGCCCACAGTACTATCGCGACCTAGATGGCAATGTGAAGCCTTTTACCGATGCTGACGCCCAAGACGCGAAGCTTAAGTTTTTAGTGCGTGCGTTCAATAAAGAATATTTTGAGCCAGACGTTACTCCGTTTGCCCTCACCGTAAATCTGAAAGCTACGAAAGAGATTGGGCAGCACGTGCGTTTAGCCTTCTTTGTTAACAGGCTTTGGTGTTATTTACCCGACTATCGAGCCAAGTTTAACAGATTGGTCACCAGAGATTATACTCCTCATTTTGGAGCTGAATTACGTATATCGTTATGAAAAACAAAAACATCTTTTACCGCGGCGAGCTCCTATTAGTCGGAGTGTTAGCCTTCTTTTCTCTCTTCTTGCTCAGTTGTCGTGACGAGGAGAGCTCCCATGATATCGACGTCGAGATTCGGTTAACAGCCCCAGATGGTGTAGAGCCGTTAGACGTGAGCGACGTTTATGTTGTCCTAGAAAATGTGCGCACGCACCGTCTGGACAGTGCCCTGAGTGTAGCGTGTCAGCCTCTGACATTTCATGTTGAGAGCGGAAATTATAACATCCAAGTACATGGGAAAAAGAATGAGGGGAAACTGCTTGCCCTTTATTCTGGCGCAGCGCTTCGCGTAGCGTTTTCACAGAACGAGCGTTTTACGGTATCATTAGATAAATCTTATGTACCGAACCCAGACTGGGTGGAGGGGAGTATCCTTACGAGCATCCAAGTAGTGCTGCCTGCGGAACTTGCATCGCTCTCTCCAGCGGGCATCGTAGTAAATTTGAAAGAAACGGTTACACAGAGAGTAGTATCGGCAGTCACGAATGCGCAAGGGATTGCTGAGTTTACCGTCGTAGAAGGAAATTATGTGGCGGACTGTTCGGGCGAGTTGGTTAAGGGGCGCGAAGATACCCGCTACTATGGTCATATGGAGCAGATTGTGGTAGAGACTGAGAATTCCGTATACCGCCTCGTATTGCAGGCATTAGGCGGGACGGGGGAAGGCGAAGAGCCTTATCAGTTATTTCTGAAGCTTCCAGAGGAGTATACGACCTATTCGTTGCAAGACGAGAAGATCTATTTGCAAAAAATGGGCGTAGCCACTACCTACGAACTAATGTGCGATGCGGAAGGGAAAGCCTCTATTGCGTCTCTGCCTTATGGCTTTTATGCCTTGCAGGGGCAGGTGAGCGCTTATGCCTCTGATGGGATTCGGATGTACGTGTGCCAGATTCCGTATACTGAGATCCGACACGCTAAGGAGACGGGGACTGAACCACCACTTGTGCCCACCATAGAAGTAAAGCCAAGTTATCCCGCTAGCGCTCTTGTATTTAAGGAGATCTATTTCACGAAGAGTCGTTCTGCTGCTACAGGTCAGATGTACAATGCAGACGGTTACGTGGAGCTTTACAACAATTCGTCTCGCCCCATTTACATTGATGGGGTCTCTGTTTCGGAAACGTACCAAAACACGGCGGTTAAGAATGGAATTTTCTTCCCAGAATATTTGAATACGGATAATGTAGTACCAGGCTTCATTTTTACTTTTCCTGGCTCGGGACGCGAACATCGACTTGACCCTGGGAAGTCGGTCATCGTGGCGGAAAATGCGTTGAACCATCACGCTATAAATCCTGGGAGTCCTGTAGATCTTTCTACAGCCGACTTTGAGATAGCCGAAAACGACTGGCGCGATACCGATACCCCCGAGGTGCCTAACATGATAAACTATTTTAGTTACACGAAGACGGTTACTAGTTTTCACAACCGCGGTTACAAAGCTTGGTTTATCACGAAAGCCGACAAACCCATGCCAGAATTCTTAGCTGAGCATATAACAGATGCGATTAACCCTAATGGCTCGTCTACGAAAATTTACGTCTATTCATCACGTTACGTATTGGACGGCGTAATTGTCGCAAAACCGTCAGGTCCGCTTTGTCGCCCGCTCCCAGCTCATCTTGATGTGGGTTACACCTATTGTACGAAGGCCAATATTGCAAAGACTATACGCCGAAAGGTGGCGCGTAAGGAGGGCGATCGTTACATTCTCCAAGATACTAACAACTCTTCGGTAGATTTTATCCCCGATTCACAACCCTCGCCCCGCGTCGTGCTAGAATAAATGGGGGAGTAAAAGCTTTATCATTTGGTTCAATGCGTATTGCGGTATTAACGCTCCTTTCTTTGCTAGTAGCACTCACATCGCTAGGGCAGAGTGTAGAAATCAGACAGAGGTTTTGGACTGATACGTCCGTCGTCTTTCCTAAAACAGGACTTACACTCCACCCACTGTATGAGACGCTACACGACAAGCTTGCTGTCAGTTATGACTATTCGGCTTGGCAAGGCGCAGAAGGCGTTCGTTTACCCCAGTATGGGCAGAGCGAGCAGCTGCATAGCGTACGCGCTACGGGCTCTACAAAGCAAGCCAAATGGGGAGCGCAGGGGAATGCTGCCTACCAGTACAGGCAGCGAGCAAAGGTGTACGGCATTGCCATGGCGCAACCAGAACTCTTTTATCCTTACATTTCGCTCGATACTTCGCGGCGGACGCTTACACGCGAGGACTACCAATTGGGGGGTACGCTTTGCTATGCTTGGCACGACCTCGGTGTGGGGATCGGAGGAAACTTTGCGGGTACTACGCAGTTTGGGAAAAAAGATCCGAGACCACTTGCACGGGTGGGCGATTTTACCACAATCCTTGCCCTCAGTTACAAACTACCATACTATGTAATGGCGGCGCAGGGCGATTTCAGATACTACACAGAATCTTTTTCGCTTAACAACGAGCAAGAAGATAGGCAAGACTATGTCTACTATCATCTCGGTCTTGGGCTCTATGAGCACGACCTCAGTGTGCAAAAACGTTCGGAGAGCATAAAATACATCTTTGCCGAATACGCTTGTACACTACAAGCCGCTCCACTGCATCGGTATTGGCCATTTGTACAACTTGCCTACAAGCGTAACAATGCTTTTGGACGTACTATTGTTTACACAAAAGTTGCAGAAACTAAGCAAAACGAACTTCAGGCAACACTCTTTTTCCCTGTTACATTTGCAACCCAACAACTAGGCTTCGGTTTCTATCTTGATTATGCACAACGCACTGGTTACGAGATAGATTATTACACCCACCAAGTCAATACATCGCCCAATATTACGGAAGAGCGAGAATATCATCGTGTAGCTGCTTGGTTAGGCATCCAGAGTAATTATAAAGCGCGCATCGCCTATCAGTATACAATGCCTTCGGCATTGTTTCACGTTGCATACCAAGGCGAGTTGGCAGCATTGCACACAAAGCACAGAAAGTACCATTTTGAGCAGCAGCGCTTCTTGCAAGAGCTTCAACTATTCTATCAGCGTTTTTACGCTCATTATGACTGGTCTGTTGTCTTATGGGGCAGTTGGGCACAATCTTTATTAAGCCGCGGTTTATGGGGACAAGAAGCGCGTTTCCTCGTGCAGTTACAAAACTGCATAGAACGCTACTACAGCGAACCGCGTTATGCGCTACGTCTGACACTCGAAGGTGGCTTTCGTATTACGCCCACCCAACGGGTGGCAATAGCGTTTACGGGAGGCTATGAGCATGTAAAGAGTTCTCATGCAGCATGGCTCTGCGAGCTCGGACTGCGCTACGGATTTTTGAGTATGAGATAACAAATTCTATAAACCATGAATAAATTTTTCCTTGGAACATTTGTTCCACTGCTATTTTTGCTGACGCAGCTTTTCGCCGCGCCAGTAAAACCACCGAAACTCTCGGATGCACATCTAACCATAACGGCGAAAGGAGGGATACGTAACCCGAAGCGTGAGAAACCCGAAGGGGTAATTCCTGTAGGACAGGAAAATTTCTTCTATTACGGAACATGGCATAGCTCGCAGACCCAGACAACTCTGAAAGTGGGCACAACGACAACTTTAACGGGCTATACGGGCACGGTTTGGGGTTCCCCGTCTTCCATGGTTGAACCTGCAAATGCAAATGTATTCTTTGTATATACCGATGCAAATGGCAATATACAGTGGGCGCTCTCTAGTTCGGACGGGAATTTTAGTGCCGTGGTTGCCGTGGCTGCCTCCGACCGAATTTATGTTGCCGTAGAGGTAGCCCCCGTAAGACGTAATGAGGCTCGTACAGACAACATCTTGGCGCGTTGGGTTCAGGGAACTGAGGCATATGAAATTACCGAGACGTTTACCAATACGTCTGTCCCCAAAGACTTTATTACTGTTCGTTACATCTACATTCTGGAAGTAACGCTTGACGGTAAGATCGTCCGTGCATTCAAACCTTTTGAAGATGCCAATCCGTCTATCACAAAGAGCAATTATTGGTTCTCTTTGCGCCGTCTGCTTTATGCTGACAATCATTTGATCTTGGACGGTAAGATCTCGGCAGAGATTGGAAAAGCGCCCAACAACAAAAAAGTTGTCATAAAATATGGAACGCCTGAAAAGACTGTTGATGGTGGAGTGCGCGGAAAGCAAATAATTGCTCAAATAGACATATCGAATCCAGCGCAGGCATCTGTTTCACAAGTGGATTATGTCACGAACCAAGATGCATTATCTCTGTATTCTATAGATGCTATACATATGGCAGATGATGCTTTTTATTTCTCGATGCTCTGTAGTAATGGTACTAAGAAAAATGATGCAGTTCCGTTAAGCGAACCCGTGCATTTCTTGGATCGCGACATCGAGGAGGCGGGGCAGATAGGCGGACGTTATCTGATAAAAACAGACCGTGCACTTAAAACGGTAGAGTGGGTAAAGAAACTTCCTAAAGGCGTGAGTGTGACTTCTATTGCGCAAAGTGGGAAGACGTTGTACGTAGCAGGAGAATATGGCAAGAAAGTTATGTGGGGAGCGACGGAGCTTCTAGATGCCTTAAGCTCTTCAAATGCTTTCTGGGGAACGGCAAGTACCACCGACGGAGAATTTGGCAAAGCGCAATTTGTACAGGCGGGGTATGCAGAAAACCACGGAATCGCAGTGGCAGGTGATAGGGTATTTTGGCAGTTTGATCATAGACTTGCGGAGGGTCCAAATCAGGGGTCATCGGGGACGAAAGCGATCCGCTTTGGCGATGGTTCGGAATATGCTACGGAGGACAATCTCACAGATGAGTATGAATTATGGCCAATGCAGTTGGGCTTTGCCGTATATAACAAGAATACATTTGCCATAGAAGCCTATACACATACCATTTCTTCCGAAGCTTATATGTCTATGGTGCCCACCTCAACGAGTGAGGGGCGTGGTAGCCCTATTTTATCGGGCAATGGCTTGTATGTCACATTTTTCGGGCAGTCGGGCGCGGGAAATAGTGGTAGAGTAGAAAAATTGTACCTTTTTGATGATTTATTTTCTACTCCCGTTTCAGAGGGATATGGCGGTTTCTGTGCATTCTACGGAACACTAAAACAAGAACCTAGTAATCTTACGGTAAAATCTTCTACCGAAGGGACTATTAAGGTTACCTATTACAATGGTAATACACAAGTCACTTCTCCCGTTTCAGGTTCTGATTTGCAGCTAGCTTTAGGTCCGAATGCGCCATTTAGTGTGGAAGTAACGCCTACGAATCCTGCTAATGCGTATCGTTTCAAATACGATCCTGCAAAGATTACAACGGCGGGCAAGGCCAATACTTTCAAATTACTTGCTAAGGATGCGACCCTTGAGGTTGAGTTCTTTGCTCCTCTTACGCTATCAGTTGTTGAGGTGGGTAAAGAAGATGGCTGCACTTACCAATTGTACCTCAATGATCAGTTGGTTGCTAATCACGAAGATGTTAAGTTGAAGGCAGACGATCTGCTCAAGTTTGAGATCTCCTCTTTAGGTTATACATCGGCTATCGTAGCAGAGGGTGCTACACTCGAGTCGGGTACTACGTATAAAGTGAAAGGTGACAAGAATGTGAAGTTTACCATCACCTATACGAAAGATGAGTCACAGTGGCATACAATTGCTTTTACACCCGAAGGTAAAGATGTACATGAACAGCCTTATACTCTGGCAGTGGATGCCATCAGTAAGAATGGAGTGTCTACTATAGAACCGAATACCAAATTACCTAGAGGTTCTTATTTTGCTTGTCGCTTTACAACAGCGCTAGGCGCACATCCGACTCTTACGGTTACGGGTGCAAAACATGTAACGGGTAGTGAGTGGAGTAAGTACGGCGAGTTTGTCTATCAGGTAGAAGCTAACGTACAAATAACTGTGTCGGGCTGGATCGAAACGCTCGTTCCTGTTACCATTACCGTAACGCCAGAAACGCTGGGATCGGTAGAAGTTACCTATCAGAAAGATGGCGTACCAACACAAGTGAATAATGGCGATCAGATCCCATTGGGGGCGATGTGTAAAATACTCACTAAACCTAATGCTGGGAGCGAACTTGCGGAAAACGGCATTGTGGTAGAAGGCTTAGTTAAGTCGGGCGACGAGTATAAGCTGGTTAATACGGAGCGTGCCTCCATTGCAGTGATTTACCGCCAGACAGTCTATAAGCTCGAGGTAGTAACACCCGCTGGTATCACAATCGACGCGCAGTTGTTAGCCGCGGATGGTAATAAAACACCCATCTTGCCAACCACCGAGCTGCATTATGGCGATAAGGTTGTTCTAACTGTCACGAATAATGACGAGGCTAACATCCGTGTGAAATCGCTCAAGCTGACCAACTTAGAAAAAGTGGATGGAGTAGAAAATACCTACACGGTAAAGGGT
>CAJPTS010000023.1 GCA_905373625.1 Bacteroidia bacterium | reverse complement strand
GCGTAGAAAGAAAAAGGCTCTTACCAAAACGGCGGGGGCGTGAGAGGAAATAGAACCCTGTCTTTCTTACAAGCTTGGCGACAAAAGCGGTTTTATCTACATAGAGGAAATTCTCTTGGCGTATCGTTTCAAAACGTTGCACGCCGACTGGCAAATCGCGTGTCTGAGTAGTGCTCATAATCTCTTGTGTTTTCTATGTACCAATGTACAATAAAAAAAGGAATCTCTTCTGTACATGGAAATTCATTTTGATGTGTTAATGAGCGAATTTCTCTGTTTAACTAAGGTGTGTATAATTGCTGTTCAATATGTAATTGCTTTCCTTTGTCAATTGTAAAATTACGCGGATGCGACATATAATGCCCAATTGCGAACACGGCGTATTGTCTTTGCGTACAAGAACAAAGTGAGTATACTTTTAGATGACGTTCCGTATAAAATACGGTCTGACGAGTGTACATGCACACATTTTGTAGTTAAAACTTTGACGACCTTTGTAAGTTAAAGCGACCCAACGGGTTCGCACCATTGTCTGTTAACAAACACTAGAGATATGTATAGAAGGCTTCTTTTTGGCATTATTGCAGGTGGCATCCTCTTCGGGGGTAGTGCCTGCTATAAGGAGGTAATGGATCTGGAGTTGGATCCGCTGCGCCCTGAGTATGTGGTGCCTGCCGTGCGAGACAAGCTCACGGTTGAAAAACTACTGACTCGTAAGGGCGAGTCTACAACCTTTGAATACGAGTCTGATGGGACTTGCGTTGCTGTTTACAAAGAAGAAAAGAAAATTTTTGTGGCAGGGCGGAGTCCGCTCATAACAGTAGTCCCAGGCGAGCTGTCAACGGATGTTACTGTAGTAGGTAAAACTACTGTTGCGACCTTTAGAACAATTTGGGAGCTCCTGCCGAATCGTGCGGTTAAGGAGGCTTACTTTGACAAGAAAACAAAGGAGTTCGGTATCATCTTTTGGTACGAGCATACAGTGCCCAATAACATGTCTACGTCGTTAACTGCTAATGTAAAACTAGGGAATGGATCTGAAAAGAAAATAACCTTACAATACAAGCAGCCTTTATTAGTAGATTTAAAGCAAGAGATAACAGACGATGCCGTGCATATAGACATGCTTGACGGATCGAATTATAATATTCTGAAGTACGAGTTGAATGGGTTGGATTTAGTTGGAGCCTCTGACCCGAATATTCGTATTCACGCACAAATCGTGGCTAAAGAGCTTTATTTGCGTAAAGCGATAGGGCATGAAACTGTGACGGGAGTCCCCGAAAAATCTAATTTGCATTACAAACTAGATATCTTTTCAACGGCTGACGAGGCGTCATTCTATATGCCTGACGCACATGTCCGTTTTACGATTCTTAAATCGGGAGCTGGAGATCTTAACTTCTATGTCGGCGATGTCTCGGCAAAGCCTCGCGATGGGCGTACAGATTTAGTAGGCTCACCACTGGCTAGTGGGATAATGATTACGAATCAGGGGCTAGGCGCACTCACGCCCGAAGAACGTAAAAAGGCGTTGGAAGTGAATGGCGTTCCCAATTTGGTAGATGCTCAGCCCATCACATTCGAACTGAACAATAAAAACTCTAATATCGACGAAGCATTTAAAAATGGCTTTTATACTTTCGATTTGAAAGATGTGTACGTAACGTCCTCCGAGTCTTTAGGCTCTACTGACCAGGAGTTACCTTTGAATGGTCTGATAATTCTTACCTCCGAATTGCGCATACCGTTCCATGGGGCAATAAAAAAGACCGTAATGGTCTCCGAGCTTGACTTAGATCGAGATGCGTTCCCAGGTGATATTCTGAGCTATCTGCAAAATCCTGGCGATCCGAACGAGGTGAAGGATGCCGTGGTAATGCACATCGGGATCTTGAACAAATTGCCCATCGAAGGCTATGCCGAGCTTGACTTTGTAGATGCGGGTAACAATAGCATTCTGAAGCTCAATCTTACTAGTGATAAAAAACTTGATAACAAGCCATTGTTTATCCCTTGCGGCGCGGTTAATGGCGAAGGGCGCGTAACAGAACCTGCGTTTGTTGATCACGCTTGCAATCTCTCTCGTGCCGAGTATGAGCGTTTATCTAAGAATGCCAAAAAACTTCGCACTACCTATGTGTTTACAACGCCTGGTGCAAACGAAACAACGCCCAAGACGGTGCGAATTCTCAAAGATGACGACCTACTCATGCAGCTAGGTATCGAGGTCAAGGCGTATATAGAGCATCCGAAGGACTTCATAGACTCTATGTCAAAGCTAAAGTAGTAAGGAGGGACTATTAGAATGAAAAAGGTTTTACTAACCGCTTTTTTCGCGCTCGCGTGCGTGCTAGGTCTTAAGGCACAGACGCAGTTGCTTTTGCCTTATAATGACTTGGCTTTTCAGTCGTCTTGGGCAAATGCTGCCGTGCGCCCTATGCACAGATTTAGTATCGGGCTTCCCGTACTCTCTTCGATAGAAGTCGGGGTGATCAATAACGCATTTAGTTTACGCGATGTCTCTAAAGCAAACGGATCAAAACGTACTCTTTATCCGTCGTTAATGACCAGTGAGGCGAAGCGCAATGAATTGGCGCAAGAGTATTTTGAGTTCTCGACAGATCTCTTGCATTTCCGCATGGCGTGGCGTCGGTGGTTCTTCTGGTTTGGTATGCGTAATCAGACGACAGAATCCTTCCTTTATCCGACCGATTTGGTAAAATTTGCCCTAGAAGGTAATAAGTGGCTGGTAGGCAATACGCTTAATCTTAGTAAGATGCGTGTTAACGTAACCAACTACAATGAGTTTACTTTCGGAGCTTCTAGCCCCGTGGAGAATGATTGGGTAATCGGCGGGCGCGTAAGTCTTTTGGCGGGTAACGTGAATGCGGATCTGGATGCAAATCAGCTAGGGATTTCTGTATTAGACGAGCCTGGGAAACGTTTTGCGCATGTTTTACATACGGATGCGGAAGTCCGCACCTCGGGGCTGCCTTATGGTGCAGACGGAAGTCCGCAATTGCCAGATTATAAAAAGCCCTCTACTTACTTCAAGTTTGGTAACCCAGGTTTTGCACTTTCGGGTGCTGTTTCATATACATTCCCGAAACTCCGTGAACTGAGCCTGACGTTTGCCTTTACAGACTTGGGGATGATTCATTGGGGCGACCAGACAGGGCGTGCCAAGCTTAAGGAAAAAGAGTCGGAGTTCGTGGGTGCGCCAGGCTTTTCTAATTTGTTAATGGAGCGCCAGGTGAACTGGAAGTTCTTGGAGAGCGTTAAAGATCAGCTGAATACGGATTTGGAGCAGAATACGGCAGGTCCTGCCTATAACACGTGGCTCTCGCCGAAGTTCTATTTGATGGGGAAATATCGGTTGGCTCGTCAGACGGATGCGGGTCTCTCGGTAGCGGGCATCGTACATCAGGGTCAGTTCTATCCTTCTGTAACGGCTTCGATACAGCAGGGATATAGCTCGCTCTTCTCGGGTCAGTTTGCCATAAGTTATAATCAGCGGTCTTTTCTAAACTTCGGCGGGAGTATCGTCTTCAGCCCAGGCGCGTGTCAGTTCTATCTTATTGCCGACAACCTTTACGGAGCAAGCCGACCCTTAGATTTGAAAGCAACTAGTATCCGTGTCGGTTTTAATATCGTAATCGGACCGCTGTATCCCAACAACCAATTGACACAAAAGTAGAAAGGGAGGCGTGACACAATGAATACTAGTAAAGTTTTATACACGATGGAAAATCGTCTTAACAAGTGGGTGCGCTCCAGTTTATTACTTGCGTTGGTGCTCCTCTCGTTTACGTCGCTTCACGCGCAATCTTTCCCACCCCAAAATCTGGGCGCAGTTGTCAATTCGGAGTGTGCGGAGGTTAATCCTGTAACTTCTATTACGGGCGATACACTGTTCTTCAGTCGTATGAATCACAAAGAGAACCACTTTGGGCTGGACAGTCAGGACATCTGGATGACGACGAAGAAGCCCGACGGTGGTTGGACAGATCCCGTGCGTCTCCCCAATTCGGTAAACATAGCTCGTTATAATGCCTTGTATGGCGCTCTTGCAGACGGTAAGACGTTCCTCATCGGGGGTATTTTTGATGAGATGGGCGAGTACTGGCTACGTCGCGGTTTCTCTTTCATTACAAAAGGAGAAAATGGTGATTGGAACAAGCCCGTACGGATCAAAATGCCGTGGTATAGTTGGATGGACGAGGGCGATCTCACTACGGCAATGATAACCCCCGATGCGAAGTATATTTTTATGTCTTTTGCATCGCGTTGGGCGAGCAGTCGTATGAAAATGTATGTAGCCTACCAGATTAAACCAGGTGAGTACTCTCGGCCACAACTCCTGAAAGGTCCGTTCAAAGACTTTTATCATGCAGAATCGCCCTATTTTGCGCCATTTGATGGTCGCCTCTATTTTAGCGCTAAGCGCAACAAGACTGACAAAGATCCTGGGGCGCTTTACTCGGTTGCGCCTGTGAAAGTGCGCAATGACTCAGTTAAGCTTTCGCCCAAGGACTCTGTAAAGTTTGTGAAAGAGGCGATGATTGAGTGGAAGGATTTGCATAAAATGTCTGACACGGTTAATTCTGCATTGTGGGATTCTTATTTCTCGCCCCAGCCCGCAGGTACGTTTGCATATTTTGCCTCGCATCGCGAATCCTTCGGTAAGTCTGATCTCTATCGTGTTATGCTCATAGAAGAGCGTCCGTGGATACAAGTAAAAGGTTACCTCGTGAACGCGCGTACGGGCGATCTTATGCCTGCCGATAAGGATATAGAAGTGCGTATAAACGGCGAGACAAGCGACTCGCTCGTAATGACTGGTTCTACTTTCTTTGCTATTTTGCCACTGAATCAGAAGTATGTCTTTACGGCGCATCTGCCGAACTATACTGCGGATTCTGCCGTGGTGGACGTAACGGGCTCTAGACTCTATTCGGAGCATGAGGTTCGCATAACGCTCAAATCCTTGCCTTATGTGCGTGTTTCGGGTGCTTTAGTGAACAGTTTGGCGCAAACCCCCATCCCGCAGAAGAATAAGCCCCAGCTGTTGATTGATGGGAAGCCGCATCCGGATCTGAAGTTTGATGCTGCGAAGTCTACGTACACCATAGATTTGCCTTTTGGTAGGAAGTATATGTTTGCAGTACAGGCGAACGAGTTTGAAACGATTCCAACCGAGTTAGATCTTACGGGCTATAACGAGTTTGCGGCACTTACACAGAATGTGCCCGCGAAGCCAAAGCTTGATAATTTGGTAACCCTGAAGGGACGCTTAATTGACACGAAGACGGGGCAACCTCTTGACCCGAGCATTGAAGCTAAAATGAAGGTCAATAAAGTGATCTCCGAATCTTTTGTTTACAACCCGAAGGATGCAACTTACACACTGAAGCTTGTGCCAGGTACAGATTATGACTTGGTGCCGAGTGTAAAGAACTACTACAACAAGCTTGAGGTAGTTGACCTGAGTAAGGCAAAACCACGTGATGTTGTAACACGAGATTTCTATGTGACGCCGCTTGAAGTCGGTCAGTCTGTGGATATTGAAAACATCTTCTTTGAAACGGGTAAGAGCAAGCTGAAAGAAGAGTCCTATCGTTCGTTGAATGCGCTGGTAGAATTCTTCCAAGAGTACCCGAATGTGAAAGTGGAAATCGGCGGTCATACGGACAATGTGGGTAGTGCGGCTACGAATAAGCGTCTATCTAAGGAACGTGCTCGCTCTGTGGCTCTCTACATTATTGAGCAGGGTATCAGTAAGGATCGTTTCCAAGCCCGTGGTTTTGGACCAGACAAGCCAAAAGCAACGAATAAGACGAAGGAAGGCCGTGCACGCAACCGTCGTGTAGATTTCACCATCATGGAAATTTAGTTTACCCAGTCTTTAAGAATAAAGGCGCTCTTCAAAAGAGCGCCTTTTTGTTTGCTGTTAATTCGCAATGCGAATATCTTACACAGACAAATCAAATGCGATTTTGCGATAGTACCTCAAAAAACTGTGGGAAGGATTTTCGCACGCATTCTGTGTTATCCAGATAAACACGCATGTGGCAGCGAAGTGCGATAGCGCCTGCGGCCATCGCAATCCGATGATCTTGTGCACACGGGATTATGCCGACGGCATGCGGCGTCCCGCCTGTAACAAACAGGCTATCTCGTTCTATGCGGCAGGGTATGTCAAATGCACGCAGCATGTTGAGTAGCGCAAGACCTCGGTCAGATTCTTTATTTCGTAGCCGATTAACCCCATCGATGCATGACTCGCCGTCGCACTGGGCGGCGAGGGCTGCTAACGCAGGAAATAGATCAGGGCAGTTTGTGGCATCGAAAGAGAAATTTGCAGGACGGCGTAGTAACGAGATATGTAGTGAGTTCTCCGTCCAGTGGCTCTCTATGTTCAGTATTTCTAAGACGCTCAGGATGGCGCTGTCTGGCTGTGCACTATTTTGCTCTAACCCCTTGAGGTGTATTGCGTCACCAACCTGAAGTGTTGCAATGACGTGCGCAGCGGCACTCCAATCGCTCGGCACGGAGACATCACCACCAACATATTTTTTGGGTATGAATAGAAGTGAATGCGAATCATCTTCTATTTCGCGAAATAAGCCACCAAATTCTCGCATTGCTCCCATTGTTAATATAAGATATCCTATGCTGGGTTGATTGGCGATTTTTATGGCGGTAAAACGCGTTTTTAATGGCAGTGCCATGAGTAGCCCAGAAAGTGCCTGAGAAGAGGTCTGTTTACCAACTTCTATCTCATCCTGTATCTCAAAAGGCAAAACGTGTAAAGGAAGCCGTGTGCGGCTGAGTGTACCGCCTGCTGCTTCGAATACAGAGCATAGATCAGTAAGGTCTCGACGTAAAAGTGTCCCGCAGCCAACGATCTCGGTCTCTATTCCTTGTACTGCGCATAAAAATGGCAGTGTACGTGCTAAGAAGCCAGATTCGCCACAATTGAGCTGTTGAGTTTTTTTCCACGGTCTACCCTCGATGATCAGAGTACTGTCGTTCTGCTCGACAGAAACTCCTAGCTGATTAAAATTGGAAAGTAACGCCTCCACGTCGTCGCAATAGGTAACGTTGTGTATAACAGACTTGCCCTGACTCAATGAGGCTAGTAAAATGTAGCGAAGTGCGATACTTTTTGAAGAAGGTATGACGATCGCTCCTGTGACGTGAGCTGGTTCTACCCAATTCTGCGCCATTACCGTGTTCAGAATGTTTTAGCTTTTTGGTTGTTTAACAAGGAGAGCCTCTAGGGAGCAATAGGGTAGCGGAGTCGTAGTATCTTGTGTAATGATGCGGTAGTTCGCTACGCCTTGTGCAAATAGCCATGGGTAACCAGAAATGTAGGGAATGCCATGCGTTAGGGTTAACTTCTTTAATGCAGAATCGGCGTAGGATACATCTACTGCAGCACGAATAATATCAGTTGGTATTGTAGGAAAAGGAACGTGATGCGGAAGGGCTGAAAACAGGATGATAGGATCGCGAAGAGTAGGCAAATCTTCAAAAGGCAGATATTGCGCAGAGTATTTCTTTGCCAAATCTTTCGCCTTCTGATTGGTTCGGTTGCAACAAATCGTATCAATTCCTCGCGTATAGAGAGTCTCTAGTATGGGAATTGCTGCTCCGCCTGCACCGATGAGGAGAACGGGTAATTGGTAAGAGCTGATGCGGGCAAAGTCTACCAGATAGGCTGCTCCAGCAAAATCGGTGTTAGTGGCATACCAAACATTATCTTGCTGCCAAACAAGGTTAACGGCTTCGGTGGAGGTGGGGCGTGGATATTGCGGATTGGCTTGACACAGAGCGCCTACTCTTAGCTTGTAGGGGGCTGTTATATTGAGTGCGTGAAGGCGTAACTCGTTAAATGCGCAGTGTAAGGTTGAGGAGAGTGCCTGTTCGCCCTCTTCGTAAGGAATGGAGCGGGAAATAAGCTTGTAGCTGATAGATTTGTGTGCTAGATCTGCGAAGTAAGCAAAAAGCGCTGGACTCAGCGAGTGCGTCACAGGAAAGCCGAGAAGTGCTAGGCGCAGCGTGGCGTCAGTCATTTTGCTTGTCTAGCCAATCAAAAATGGGGTGCAGCAGCTCGATGGGTAACAAGCCTGGTGCAGTGCTTGTGGAATACGCGGCATAGGTGTAAGGAGCGCCGAGCATGGGGAGTGCAAAGCGGCTAAAAAAGCTGTGGAATCCCATGGCAATGATCAGGTCGTGTGGGAATTCTTTGTAAAGCGTTAATAAATCCACAGCTTGGTGCACATCAGTGCATAGCACTGCAATTTTTGCAATAGCGGGGGAGAGTTTTTTCATCTCCCGCAGAATGTGACGGACTTTTTGCAAGTTCCCACTGTAGTGAAAAATGTGGTGCGATAAGATCACCTGTGTCTGATACTTTTCTTGTTTACAAAGCGCCATCAGTTCTTCGGAAAAAGGCTCGTAGAAGCTGATGTCTATGTACGGAGCACCTAATTCGATCCAGTGTTGGTAGCACAGATAGCGGATCTCGTTTTTCTGCTCTTTACAACTTTGTGCATGGAAGGTCAAGATGACTTTGTCGTAAACGCTCAGTAGTGATGTAATCCATGCATCGAGTTTCTCGGGGGCGTGGTAATCAAACTCGGGTAGGTAGTCAAAGCGGATCTCTATCCACGTACGTTCGGGCGGATACTTCTGTGCGTCAGGGATTTCGCAGGAGGTAAGAACAAGACAAATAGGTGGGTACATTACAAGCAAGATTTACAACGTCTTGATAAAATCCTTCAGTTCTTCTATTGATACATCGACAATCTCAGTAACGCCCACCTCGCGTGGGAGTATGAAGTGGATGTTACTTGCCGAGCGCTTCTTGTCGCGTTTCATCGCTTCAAAGATAACCCACGGAAGTACGTTCGTGTGTGTAGGTAAACCGAACTTCTGGAGCAAGTTTTCTAGCTTCGTTAAGAGTTCAGTTTGGCATACACCTTTGTGCACAGCAAAACGTGTAGCAAAAGACATGCCGATGGCTACGGCTAAACCGTGATGAATGCCCGTGACGGCTTCTACTGCGTGTCCCCACGTATGTCCAAAATTCAGGGTGCGCCGTATACCGTGGTCGAGCAGATCAGATTCTATGAATGCCTTCTTAATTTGGATCGACCACGGGATGATTTGTTCGATGACATCTGGCGTTAGAGAGAGAATTTTTTCGGAGTGCGTGCTGAAATAATCAAACATGTCGGCGTCGGCTATCATGCAGTGCTTAATCATCTCGGCGACGCCACCGCGGACTTCTTCGGGAGGTAGCGTTTGTAGGAGTGAGTAGTCGCACAAGATGGATTCGGGTTGGTAAAAAGTGCCCACGATGTTTTTAAACCCGTCAAGGTTCACTGCATTCTTTCCGCCTATGCTGGCGTCTACTTGTGCTAGAAGGGTGGTAGGAATTAAGATGAGAGGAACGCCACGCATATAGGTTGCGGCTACGAAGCCCGCAAGGTCACAAACCACACCGCCGCCTAGCCCTACGATGACCGTATCTCGGTCTATTCCGTTGTTTTGCAACCAGCGGTAGATCTCAGACGCCTCGCGCAGACTCTTACTATGCTCGCCAGGCACGATGGTGTAGGTTAATAATTTGGGTAGCTGATCTCCCAGCAACTGGGCTACGTGCGCATCTGTGATAAGCACCGCTTGTCGTCCTGTCAAGAAGGTCTTCAGTTCCTTGAGACAGTGTCCGAGAAAAATGTCTGTTTGAATCTCGTTGTCCAAATGAATCGTTTCCATTGCCTCTGTTTATAGCTATACAAAGATAGCATATTACGGCACTTAAACGTTTTATTTGTGTTTGAGAACGAAGACAATGACGTCTGTAATAACGAAAACAGGCAGTTGCGCTATCTTTGCATGTGGTACGATCATTTTATACAGATGGGGAGTGTGCATTCTGGGAAGATCACGTGGATATCTTTCTCGGTCCTTTTTTCTCTATTTAGTTGTCTGGTACGAGCGCAAGAATCTCTGGCGTGGCGATTGGAGCAAAGAGCAGGGAGTAGTATAATACAGCTTACTCTTCCGCCCGTAGTGCTGCGGGCAACATCAGACTATACTGGAGGCGTAATCCCTTATGTGGAAAGTGCCACTTATTTGAGTCCTGCGGGGAGTCCAGACTTGCCCGTATTGGTATATGAAATTCTTCTGAACAATGCAAAAGGTGCAGAGCTCGTAGCCTCGCGAGCAGTAGATTCTATGCTTGTAGACGTGCTCCTTGCGCCCGCGAGCCCACCAAAAGTAGTTGGGCGCCCTCGGAAGCCCAGAATAGCAGGCGATGTATACAAACAGGACGTTTATATCCCTCAAGAGCGTGTGAGATTAAGTTCGCCTTTTTATGCGGAAGGTGCTTGGCGACAGACGGTTTATGTGTACCCGTTTAGCTATAATCCTGTACGTCGCGAGTTGCGTGCAGCGAAGACGTTTTACGTAGAATTGAAAGGTGTAAAACATACAACGGCTACACATGGTCAGGTACGAAGTCTTTTTACATCGGATGAGAATGGTGCACTCTTAGTCGTGACACCTGCTCACTACCTTGCAACGCTAGCGCCTTTTATAGCGTGGAAACGAGAGCGAGGCTTAACGGTCGAGACGCTAATATATGGAGCCCCACAAGTAGGTTACCCCAATGTAAATGATACCACGGCTCTTCAACAATACATACGGACACGATATGGAAAGAGTGGCGAGCCACTGAAGTATGTACTCTTGGTAGGAAATCGAAACGAAGTTCCTCCGTTGAGACGCGACGCACCCGAAGGAGAAAAGGGTGACAGCGATCAAGCTTACGGACAGGTGGTGGGTGACGATCCGTACAACGAGGTGTATATAGGGCGTTTCTCTGCCTATACGCCAGAGCATGTAAAGACGCAAGTGGATAGAGTCTTGTGGTACGAACGCGATATGCGTCATAACGAAATAGGCTACGGTCGGGGGCTCTGCATTGCCTCGAACGAAGGTGCTATGATCGGCGACAACAATGAAACGGATCTAGAGCATACGGAAAAGATACGGGATGTCCTACTGCATCAGGGCTATAATGAGATTACACTGTTAGCCGATCAGAAAACCAAGAAGGTGGTACCAGATCAGGTCGCCGAGGTGGTAAATAATGGAGTTGGTGTGATAACATATGTAGGTCACGGCTATCCCAATCGTTGGGTCACATCGCAATTTTCTACCAATGATATTCAGAATCTAGAGCCAACTCAAACTTATCCTGTAATCTTTAATGTGGCGTGCGATAATGGCAATATGTCTAAGGGTAAGTGCTTTGCCGAGGCGTGGCAGTGGGCGCAGCGTAATGGGAAACCAACGGGCACGATAGGTATGAATGCGAGCAGTGAGCTGCAATACTGGGATGCACCTATGCGAGGACAAGATGCAATGATTGAGTATTTTACTAAAAAGCGTGAATTGCCTTTTGTAATCACACTAGGTGGTATTATGAATGCGGGAGTGAAAGATATGCTGCATGCCTACGAAAGTACGCCTAAAAGTGTGGGACGCATAACGGCGGAGACGTGGAATATTTTTGGTGATCCGAGTGTAGTACTGCGTACCCGTGCTCCTGAGATACTCAATGTCTCGCATCCGAGCGAGCTGCTGGTCTCCGAGCGGAATTTTGAGGTGCACTGCCCAGGTGAGCATATCCAGGCAACCTTGAAATTAACTTATCCTTCGGGCGAAGAGTATTATGACAATTCAGATTTCATAAGCGGTCGAGCACGCTTCCTTGGGCTTAATCTGGTTAAAGGCGCAGTAGCGCATATAACAGTTTGGGGGCTTAACAAAGAGACGTACACGGCAGACATCCCGTGCATCGAGAGTAGTAGTTCGCCACTTCGGATCAAAGCTTTTCGGTTAAAACCAACAGTGTTTAATTCAACGGGGCTTATTAGTGCGGGCGAAACGTGGGAGGTATGGGGCACTTTTACCTATCACGGTACAACGCCCCCGCTCAGTGGCGTGCGTGCCAGTCTTAGCATAACTCCGTCAAACATGGCGACGCTTACATCTGCGGCTGGGGTAGTGCTCCCAACCTTTCATACTGTGGCACAAGAGGAGGAGGTACAACTCGGCGAGATAAAGATTCAAGACGACGTTACGAATGGAGATAAATTTACTTTACGTCTAGCACTTCGCAACGATGCTGCTCTCATTGCAGAGCGCGATATGTCTGTAATGGTTACTGCTCCGCGTGCAGCAATAGACAGTGTATGGGTGACCACTGCAACAACGGCTTCTTCGGGTGCTACGCTACCAGTGAGTGTACAAGTTTCCAACCGAGGGTTAAGCGAATTTAGGGACTCGGAGCTTCGTTTTTACTGGAAAGATAACCCAACGGTGATAACTAAATCGGTTGCACCTCTCAGTGTGGGGCAGTATGTACAAATTGCAGAAAATGTAGTAATCCCTTCAGGGCTTTCTGTTCTTGATAAGGCGACTCTGTGTGTTGAGCTTTGGAGAGGCGCAAATATGTATTCTCGTAAAGAATTACTCGTGGTGGGTGGGCATCCCTTAACTCCTGTTTTAAGTTATGATAATCGTTATCCGTTTGCAGGGTCAGAAGAGGTTTATCAGGAAACGTTTTTTTATTTCGATAAGCCTAAAGGACTGCCTCAAGGGGGGCGTCTTCTCGCTGTTCAGTTCCCGCTTCTTTACTCGGGCAATAGTATAAAGTTGGAGGATCTTTATGTTGAGGTACTTAAACGGAGTGATCTGATAGATTTGCCGTCAGGCATTCAACGCATTGATCCGGCCAAGGTGCTCAGTGGAGAATTCGCCATTAAAGAAGGAAAGATCACGCTCCCCATAGAACCTTACCACTATTTCCCTTCGGAGAGAGACTTGGTGCTTCGTATTCGCAGTAAGGGCAACTCAAATTTGGGCGACTACTTCCTATGCGCCAACAAACGTCCGTACACCAGTACGATGATGCGGACAGAGTACAGCAATGGCAAACTGGATACAATCTTGGCGCGTTCGCTGCCCGAGCTTGAGTTTCGGAATGCGATAGAGACTACCTTTACGTTTACTGTGGTAGATGAAGCAAACACGCCTTGTGCGAATGCCGAACTGACGATATATGGGTACAACTATACGACGGACGGTACTGGTACAGTCACCGTTCCATCTTTTTGGGAAGGCGACTACTCTGTAAGTGTCTTCTCCGCTGCGCACGGGCTTCAGACCTTTGATTTGGCATTGCGTAAGGAGACGCCACATTACACACTCCAGTTGCATGCGCCTCGTTTATTAGATGTAACAGGTGTTTTAACCACTCGGTCAGGTCAACCGATCCGAGATGGTCTGATCCGAGTAGGTAAACATGACTACTATACGGGGAGTGACGGGAGCGTAGCAGTCCGCGTACATGAAGGTTTGCGCGAGGTTTATCTTTATGCTGAGGGGTACGAAGAAAGAACCGTTCGGCGTCGCATTACGAGTCAACAGACTCAGTATGAGTTTAGTTTGGCGCCTAATGATTCTCCCGTGCAGTTTGAGGTTCGGTGTATGCCAAACCCAGTGAATAGCGATCTTTACATTTCTGCCTCAAGTATCTTGAGTCTGATCCGCATTTTTGGCGTTGGAGGCACTTTGATAGCAGAGTATCAACCTCATGCCTATAATTTCGTATTAAATATGGAACACCTCCCACGAGGTTTCTACATCGTAGAAATGCGAGGGAATGTGCCCAGAAAGCTAGTGCGCAAGAGAATTGTTAAGTACTAATGGGTAATAATCTTTCCCGCACCAAACGGTTTTATCAAAGAGTTATCAGCTATATACAGCGCGATATCTGGATCATCGAGGAGGAGAATCCGTCTATTCGGCAGCGCCTGAAACGTTTGTTGCGAATCATTCTATTGGCTTCCCGCGGATTTGCGCGTAATAGTGTACAACTACGTGCTACGGCTCTGACGTATTATTCCATGATGTCCATGGTCCCAATAGTTGCCATGGCATTTGCAATTGCTAAAGGTTTTGGACTAGAGGAACGCTTAACACTCATCATCCACGAGCGTTTGGAGTCTTACCCCGAGGTAAGCAGTAAACTAGTAGAATTCGCGTCGGCTTTGCTAGAACGTACAGGCGCTGGGCTCATTGCAGGGATCGGAGTGGTGATGCTCTTTTGGTCGGTAATCAAGGTATTCAACAATATAGAGAAGTCTTTTAATGTAATTTGGCGCGTCACCTCTCCGCGGAGCTGGTATCGGAAGTTCAGCGATTACCTCTCTATGATGCTCTTGGCACCTTTGCTAGTACTAGCCGCAAGTAGTGCGAATGTATTTCTTAAGTCTTTCCTCTTAAAGGCAGCAAAAGACGTAGAGCTTTTGGGACTTGTAAAGGACTATGTTCTTGTTCTGCTACGCGTGGGTCCCTATATCCTCCTCTCTTTTGCCTTTACCTTTCTTTACCTTGTGATGCCGAATACTAAGGTAAAATTTACGGCAGCAATGATGGCAGGACTCGTGGCAGGCGTCTCCTTTGCCGTTACGCAGTGGTTTTATTTGGCTTTTCAGTTCGGCGTATCTAAATTTAACGCCATATATGGGAGTTTCGCGGCACTCCCGCTCTTCCTTATTTGGTTGCAGATTAGTTGGCTCATAATTCTTGTGGGGGCGGAGCTCTCTTATGCCATACAGAACGTAAAACTCTACGAGTTTGAAAAAGATGCTACGAATTTGAGCCCTAAGCGCACCAAGATACTTTCCTTCTTATTGCTTTCCACAGTATTGCGCCGCTTCCGTTTAGGCGAGCCGCCGCTCTCTTCAGAGCAACTTGCAGAGGAGCATGGGCTTCCGTTACGTTTAGTCAATAGGTTACTACAATGGATGGTGGGGGCAGATCTGCTCAGTATGGTATACACTAAAGATGAAAAAGATCCTGGTTATCAGCCAGGTCAGACGGTAGAGAAGTATAGTCTGGGTAATCTGATCAGAAAGCACGACGAGTTTGGTAATACGATCAAGGCGCGAGGTAAACTCCTCCCGATTATTGAAGAGCTTTACGAAGATTATATGCGTCGGGAGGAGGCTGAGAATTTTACGTTACAAGCCATAATAGATGGCAACGAAGATGTCGTTAAGAGCTGCGTTCGTGAGGACGAAACCAGATTCGCTCGTTAAATGTGCGATGCGCGTTTTCTTGTCCTCCATGTTGTCGGGAGAGCGACTGAAAATTTATTGCGTATCATAATGGGGTTATTGCACGGCAAAACTTGAGGAACGGAAATAAGCATTTGGTTCTAATTGTGCTCTATTGTGTCGAAATGGGGCAAAAGAGGGCTTGAAAGGGTTAAGGAGATTTAGTGCAAAATTGGCTCTTTTAAGTGCAAAAAACGGGGTTGGGAAAGTATAGAGTAATTGTTCAACGCCCTCATGCAATATTCGCGATAGATTTGAAGAATGTGCCAACGGCACATTTTGAATTC
>CAJPTS010000022.1 GCA_905373625.1 Bacteroidia bacterium | reverse complement strand
ATGAAATAACCTTTCCTTTTTTTTGTGAAACGCAAAGAAAGAAGGGAAATCTTTTTGATTCTGCGGTAACTTTTGGTAGGATAGCGAAGCTGTTAAAAACGAATGATACGGCGCGGGAGCGCTTTTGCATCGCATTATTATTCAAACGGCAATTACCTATCAAAGCGTTGAACATCGATTAGCAGGCGCATCTAATAGAAAGAAAAATGAAACAACCTTTATAAATCATTTCTCTCATGAAAAATTTATCTACACGCGCACGGTTGAATATCTTTTTTGGGATAATCACCGTGATGATTTTGGCTTTTGGGCTTTTCTTGATTATTAAAACTAGTCGTTCGCGCGAATTAGTCCGTTTAGTTTACGTGACCGATGCGGCGAATTACGCAGTGTGTGCTGCAGAACGAGCAGAGCAACGTTACACGACATCGTCGTCTAAAGAAGACTTTGATGAGTTCTCTTATTACCTCGATAGTACACAGCGTTCGTTGGATGCGGGAATAATAAGTTGTCGTTCTATTAACGAAGACGTGGGCGAGGATATACTCCTGAAGTTAAATACCAAGCTCAGCGAATTGCGAACTTCTGAGAAAAAGCTTGCAGAGCAGATGGCCGAAGACGCTCGCATCGGCGATTCGGTCATGGACGCCTTCTTGGCGCTTCTTGCTGAAATGCGCCGCTTTGATGTAATAGCTTCGGAGATCGCAGTAGGCTTGTCTACGGGGAATGACCTATATCAGCAGTACACTGCGCATAATGACATCAATGCTCTCGAAAAGGCTTATACGCTTTATCATAATCTTGCAGCTGCGTCACTGCAACCTAGTGTAGCTAAATGCCTTGAAGCGCTCTCGGTCTCTGAAAAAGAGTTACATGCGCATGCCATATCGATGGTTGAGGTAAAGAAAAATTTGATCAAGCAAGCCGAGCTGTTATCAAAAGATCTGGACAACGCTACAACCTATTTCGCTGCGCAGTACCGACAGGATTACAAGATGGTGATGGGGTATACGATAGTGCTACTTATCGTCGTAATACTCTTTGCCATTATCCTCTCGCAGTACATATCTTCGTTTATCACTCGTGCACTGAAATTAGGTGTGCAACAGATGGAGGTCTGTGCAGGAGGTAATTTTAATGTACCGATCTCTGATCGGTTACTAAAACGATCAGATGAATTCGGAAACCTAGCGCGTGCCATTGAGACTATGATGCACGAAGTTCGCAGGGCAATAACTGAAGTAAAACAGGGAGCAAACCGAGTAGCTGAGGCGAGTGGACAGTTGAATGCCGTCTCGCAGCGGATCTCGCAAGGTACAAGCACTCAAGCATCTAGTGCCGAGGAGGTGAGCAGTGCCATGGAGGAGATGGCGGCGAACATTGATCAGAATGCTGAGAACGCCCTACAAACGCAGGCTATAGCGCAAAAGATGGAAGAAAAGCTCGCGAGTGTAAATGAGCGGTCGCAACAATCACTAGAGTCGGTACAATCTATCACACAAAAGATCTCCATCA
The DNA here is from genome assembly GCA_905373625.1 of Bacteroidia bacterium. Taxonomy (GTDB): domain Bacteria; phylum Bacteroidota; class Bacteroidia; order Bacteroidales; family CAJPTX01; genus Bacteroides_D. Next base: position 14,088 of record CAJPTS010000022.1, on the reverse strand, counting down.
TTACCGAGATTGCTAGTCAGACGAACATACTGGCTCTCAACGCGGCTGTAGAAGCAGCACGTGCAGGCGAACATGGACGAGGATTTTCGGTGGTCGCCGCTGAAATACGTAAACTGGCTGAGCGGAGTCGCGAGGCTGCTTCTGAAATAGAGAGCTACTCTAGCCGATCGCTAAATGATACACGCGAGGCTGCCAAAGGGCTTGATGACGTGCTGCCAGAGGTTGTACGGACGGCGCAATTGGTACAAGAAATAGCCACAGCCAGTCAGGAACAGCGTACGGGTGTGGATCAGATAAATGAGGCCATACAGCAGCTCTCGGGCGTAATACAGCAGAATGCTGCTACCAGCCAAGAAATGGCTACTAGTGCCGAAGAGTTAAGTAGTCAGGCAAATGCACTCAATCAGGCTAGCGAGTTCTTTGTAATTGGCTAACTCTCATGCCTGTACGGGGCTCTAAGTACTAAGTATGACAAATCTGTTAAAGTGAAGAGTTAAAAATTGCGCAAAGCGCTTGTTTCGTTGTTCGTCTCTGTTTCTAGGGGAGAAATCTGATTCGTTCGTTAGCATATCAGAGACTAAAGAGTAAATACAAGCGACGAAATAAGTGCTTTGCGTATAAGATAGAGACCGCCCCACTAAGTGCGTTTCGATTCAATCTTCTCGTGTAATTTTTGATTCTGCTCCAGAACGTATAGTATACGCTGGTAGTGTAAAATATCCGCGGCTAGTAGCGTACGCCCCTTCCTCGCTTTAAGCCATTTTTGTGCGGGCTGGTAGGCACCTATATACGTTTGCCACACCGCGGCACTAATGCCCTGAAAATACTGCTTGGCATTGATATATACTCGTTCCTCTTGTGTATATCGTACACCTTCCACGCGGTTGCTTCCAGCCACTGGGAAAATAGTATTAAGCTTCCATGTCTCGCAAGCCTCCATAAGGTGGAGGCTACGAAGCTTGGTGCCTATCGCAGCGAGGCGTCGGTACTCCGAGATGTCGGTTGGATAAGGAATACGCGGAAAATCAATTTTTAAGAATGCCTCGTATCGTGTACAATAATTCGGCGCGTTGAGGTGGGCATAAATGTAATCGAACAATTCTAGCGGTTCTACGCTTGCCCCAAGACGCTTTTCTATCTCGTTAAGTACCGTAGGACGGAAATTGGTAATACAACCCGCTATACTTTTTGTGAGAATTTCTTGTGGAGTAAATGCGCTAGCATCGGGTATGCGATAAAGAGGGAAAACAGTGGTATTTCCCATAAAGAAGATTCTATCTACTAACCGTTGCGATACGAAACAATGGTGAAACGTGGTGCATCCCTTTACTGTTCGGAGGCAGAGAAGTGCCAGATTGTTCGGTACGAGCATAGAGCCCAACTTCGCATAGTGCGGATATGCTACCAAGCCACGTTGTTTGCCGTACAAAACGTATCGCTGATCAAAAGGGAAGTAGTCTATAGCGGTCACTATATTATGTTGTGTGTTTAGAAAATCTTTTAGTGCCAGAGATAGTTTCCAGTCGCGTCCGTCTTCGCCAACGGCATACTTAGTGCGAAATCCCGCCTCAGATAAAAGGGAAGCATCGTTTCGTAGCGGTTCAAAGTCCTCGGCTTGCCATTGTATGGCGAGTTTGTCGCGTTGCGTTTCTACGGCTGTACTATACACTTCGAAGAGCTCATGAATTCCAAATCCTGCCCGATATTCCTCTTCTAGTGCATAATCTTTGGGAACGAAATAGTAAAACGGAGCTTTTACTGTAACTCTCTGCCACGGGACTGTCTGAAGTGTATGCGTGTTAAGAAAAGCTTCTTTCGCGGTACGGAGCCCATAAAGTTCGTGGTAATAGACTTTTGCTAATCCGTTTTGCGCCGTTGCGTGTCTGACAAAAATGCTGATACACACTCCAGTTTTGATGTTAAAGATATTTTCATCTTTTTCGCCACTAGGAGTCTTTGGGTTGTAGCGAGAGTCTCCGTGGAGATTCAAAATGTAAATAGTATCAAAAGCGGTGAGCAGCTCATAGCGCATCTGCCGATGAATAATACCATCCAAGTACCCTTTGTTGGTGATGAATGCTACAATGCCCGTGCCCGATTGTTCTACGTAGTACTGCGCCAGCGCCATAAACTTGACATAATCATCGCTTAGCGCCACAATATTAATCTCGTCTAGTCGCTCAGGTGCATCGTCCCGATAGGGTTTATATTTCTTTATAAGCTCTGTAATCCATGCTGAATTATTCGAACTGCCACGGTTGTAGGGAGGGTTACCTATCACAATAGTTATTTTCTTCCCCTCTTTCGTAATTTCGGGACACGGGACAAGCAAAGCATTGGTTTGATAAAGCTGGATGGGAGGATCGCCTTCGCCACCAGCTGAGTGATAGGCATGGCTGCAATTTATTTGCGCTAAACAATAGCTAGGCCATGAAATCTCAAAACCGTGTAGTTCTGTTTTCTCCCACCTTTTTTGGAGGGTCAGCGCACGTACGATCTCTGCAAGGAATACCCCTGATCCTGCTGCGGGTTCTATAATTCTGACACCTATTTCTTCTTGCACCTTTGCCCTTACATTCGTCAGTAACAATTGTGTAGCCTTCACCATGAAGTGCACTACACACTGCGGGGTATACCATACCCCTAAACGTTTGCGCGTTTCAGGCGCGTAATGTGCTACGAATGCTGCATAAAGGTGTACAAGAACTTGGTTGTGGTACTGTTGGCGGAGCGTCCTAAAACTTTCTGAGGTTACTACCGCTTGTAATTCTGTTAATACAGTAGGAAGGAGACTTTCTATGAATAAAAAAACGTGATCGGCTACAATTTGTTTAGAGGCAGTCGCTCGCGAAAAAAGAAACGAAAAAACGGTTATTTGTGCCCACTGGTCGGCAAAATCTGTAGGGGTATCTATTACACTCAAGCCTTTCCACCGAAGGTACTCACATCGAAGGTACTCTAAGGCAGGAGTGTCGGCTTCTAATAGGAGCTTAGCTATGGAATTGCGCAGCGTTTTAGCGACGCCTGCTAACGACAATGCAACACTCTGTAATATTTGCTGATGGACAATCTCTACTGACCTCTGTTTCCTTTTTGATGCGACCATTGGTTTTCTACTACTCGCGTCAAATGTACTATTTCCGTTTGTGCTTCTTTGTGCAAGGTGCTTGCTAAAACATTTCGTTAAGGTAGGTAGTAACAGTTTTTTTCACTCACACTAGCAGAGTTCCCTAATAACCTCATCAGCCACAAGAAAGTGGTTTGGTGGTATATACAGACGTCCTGCCTCTTCTTGGAGTAATTGCGATTGGAGTAAGGGGCGACTTTTTATTATCAACGTTTCAATACGTTTTCTCCCGAAGCGCTGTTCTCCTTCGGCTAGGTTGAGCCCCCATTGGGTGCGCAAATGTGTAAGTAGCCACTCCTCCCAGCGTTCTTCCTCGTTCAGAGACTCTTGGTTGGGAAAAAGTGACCCAGACGTAATAGTATTCATGTAGCTCTGTATGTTGCTGTGATTCCACCAGCGTCGGCGTCCGTCATACGAATGTGCAGCTGCTCCCACGCCCAGATACGGACGGTCAAACCAATACCCCATATTATGGCGCGAATATCCGCTCTGCTGCGCAAAACTAGATATCTCGTAGTGTTCATACCCTGCCCGTCCTAACAGTTCGTTGCAAAGGTTGAAATGTGCGATGCTTGTTTCCTCGTCTACTTCTTTTAGTTTGCCGCGTGCATGCATACGTCCAAAGGCGGTAGCCTCTTCCAGAGTCAAATGATATGCCGATATGTGTTCTATGCCCACCAAGGTGCGTAAAGTAGCCTCTAGGGTAGAAGTGCTTAAGGAGGGAATCCCGTAGATAACATCGGCAGAGATGCGTCTAAAGCCTGCGTGTTGGGCGTATTCAAGTGCATACAGTGCCTCTTGTGCATTGTGACCACGTCCGAGGAATTGTAATATGCGGTTGTCAAGTGACTGTACTCCTATACTAAGGCGGTTGATGCCTGCATTGTAAAGCGCTCGGTAATAGGCAACTGATGCTTGTTCGGGGTTGCTCTCTAGTGTAATTTCACAATCTGTACTAACCGAATATATGCGTGCGATACAATTAAGAAGTGCTCCTATTTCTGCGGAGTTTAGTAATGAGGGGGTACCGCCACCAAAATAAATTGAGACCACCTCGTCGTAAAAGTGCTCAGCATACAAGGCGAGTTCCTTCTGTACTGCACTCAGGTAACGCTCTTTGTCCTCTTGGTTCGTTTGCGAGTAAAAATCGCAGTAAGGGCATTTACGTTTACAAAAAGGAATATGGAGGTAAAGGCTAAACATCAGCACAAAGTTACCGCACACAATGTAAAGACGAAATAGGTTCAAAGTACGAAGTCCAAAGTTCAAAGTAAACCCCTGATAATTTTCGCTTTGCGTTGTATTTCGTACCTTGTACTTATTTAAGCCGCCTTGCGTACTTTTAACTCTTAACTAGCGCTCAGTGGGGCGCATATGCTTTTGCTTGCGTCGCAGACGCTCCACCCCTCCCTCCCTTCCTCCGTGCGGTTTAGAGCCACTTCGTTAATTCCCATGCAGGCACGTGCCGAATACCATTGCGGAGAGGAAGTGTCAGATCATCGAGTGAGACGACGAACTTCTCAAAACTATCTGGAATAGCTTCCAATGCCGAATATTCTCGTTCAGTCGTTGTTTCATCTACTAGCAAGTAGGCGCACTGTATATATATAACTCTGTCAGCTTTGCGGGCTACAAAATCTACCTCCTTGCCTTTCCTTACACCTGTGTAAACTGCGTAGCCTGCACGGCGTAAATCCAAGTAAACAGCATTTTCGAGCAAGTAACCGAAACCATAGCCGCAACCCGAATAGAGGTAATTCCGATAAGCAAGATCATTGATGTAGTACTTTGCATTACCCGTAATAATGTCTTTGCCACGTATGTCATAACGGTCGCACCGATGTATCAGAAATGTGTCTTCGATATACCCCATGTAGTTGGCTACTGCGTCATAGCTCGTCTTGCGCCCTAGCCCTTTGAAATAGTTTACGACAGAACTTACCGAAATAAGGTTCGAGGTGTTGTTCACCAAGAATACAAAGACATCTTCGAGTAGTTTCGGGTCGCGAATGTTGTGACGTTGTATGATGTCGCGCAGTAGTACGGAGTCTTTGATTGCAGCCACGTAGTTGCGTTTTACCTCGGCATTTGACAGGGTAAAAAGCTCGGGGAGAGCGCCGCTTGTAATGTATTCTGTGTAGCAAGTTTTGTCGGGCTCATTACCCCTAATACCCGCGTACTCTGTAAAGCTGAATGGGAATATCTCGAAACAAACGTAGCGCCCCGAAAGTAGAGTAGCTAGCTCTCCTGAAAGTAGATGAGAATTAGAACCGCTAAGAAACACTTCATACGGATTTGCATAGTTCTGTGAACAAGAATTGACGGTTACCTCCCACCCCTCTATCATCTGTACCTCGTCGATGAAAATATAGACCTTTCCCTCCGGTTTTAGTTCTGATTTGTATAGTGTGAGCAAGTCCTCAAGGTCTTTGTGAGTGTGAAGGAAGTCAAACTCAGAAAGTTCTCTGTTGATGATGAGTGTATTTTTGACGTTTACGCCTTCTTTTACCAGTCGTCTGGCAACTTGGCGTAACAAGTAACTTTTGCCTGCACGCCGCTGACCTATAAGGACTTTTATAAGCCGATTGCCGACGTAACTCGCTATTTTGTCTGTATACTCGCTCCGTTCGTATCCGAAATCAAATGAAGGCGAATCCCATAGATTATATCTTCTGAGCACTTGCAATCTTTCGTCCATAACCGAAAATATTGCTGTAAAAATAAGATTTTTCGTTTATAACTGAAAATTTTGTCGTGTGCATAAAAAGAAAATAGATGGCGGATGGCTCATTTTAGGAGCATTCGGAATGCTAATGTGCATCTTTCTGATTTTTATTGTCTCGCCTTTAGTTTTAACTGCCTTACAGTGGCAAACAAATTCTCTTTTGTTTGGTCGCGTTTAATGGGGCGTCTGCTGCCGCAAACGCACTGTAAGAAAAACGCTAATTTTGTGTAATTACAATTTTCAGAATCAGAATAAAATAATTTTAGTATGGCACAGGAGGAATTCGTGTCCCGTCACATTGGCAACGGTACTAAAGAGGTGGAGGCGATGCTAGCCGTAATTGGGGTGCAGTCGTTGAATGAGCTCATCGAACTAGTTGTCCCTTATGATATTCGTCTTCCAAAGGCGCTTCGTCTCCCTGCGCCAGTGACCGAATGGGAACTCACCACAATATTGCGCGAAAAGGCGAGAAAAAATAGAGTTGTGCGCTCACTCATAGGTTGTGGTTATTACGGCACGAATACGCCAGCCGTCATTCAGCGCAATGTCTTTGAGAACCCAGGTTGGTACACCTCTTATACGCCCTATCAGGCAGAGATAAGTCAAGGGCGTCTTGAAGCGCTGCTTAATTTCCAAACGATGGTTATGGGGCTTACCCAAATGGAAATTGCGAATGCCTCCCTGCTTGACGAGGGGACTGCAGCTGCCGAAGCCATGATCATGATGTTCAATCTTCGTAGTCGTGCTGCGGTTAAAGAAGGACGTAATCTTTTGTTTGTAGATAGCGCCGTGTTCCCACAAACGGTAGCAGTACTCGAAACTCGCTCTGCGCCTCTCGGCATCGAGCTCGTGCGCGGCGACTATAGTGCTTATAAATTCACTGGACGTGAATTTGGAGCTATAGTACAGTACCCCAATGCTGACGGCGCGGTCTGCAACTATCGTACTTTTGTAGAAACGGCTCATAAAGCAGAAGTATTAGTAGCCGTTGCGGCAGATCTGCTATCGCTTGCATTACTCGAAGCTCCTGGGACGTGGGGGGCAGATATTGTGTTTGGGAGTACACAGCGTTTCGGTATACCTATGGGCTTAGGCGGTCCACATGCTGCGTATTTTGCTACACGCGAAGTCTACAAACGTAACATGCCTGGGCGTATAATCGGCATTTCGGTTGATAGAAACGGTAACCGAGCGCTACGCATGGCATTACAAACTCGTGAACAACATATAAAGCGTGAAAAAGCAACCTCGAACATCTGTACAGCGCAAGCATTGCTTGCCACTATGGCGGGTATGTTTGCTGTGTACCACGGTTCTGAGGGGATTCGTCGCATTGCGAACAATGCCCATGGCGCTGCCGTACAGACCGCTAAGGCGCTTAAGGAATTAGGTTTTGAGCTCTCTACAGCGCCATTCTTTGATACACTTTTGGTTACGCTGCCCGACTCTGTACGCGAAAAATTACAACAGTTAGCGAAACAAGCAGAGCTCAATCTGAACTATCGAGACGACGGTAAAGTCTCGTTCTCTTTTGACGAATTAACAACTACCGAAGAGGTTACGAAGCTTGTACAATTGTTTGCGACTGCGATTGGCAAACCCGCGATCCCGATAACCACTACCGATGTAAACGAACCTATTGCTGGTTTTGAGCGCACCACGGAGTTTATGAAAGAGCACGTTTTTAATGCTTATCACTCCGAAACGGAGATGATGCGTTACATCCACAATCTGGCGCGCAAAGACATATCGCTTACCAACAGTATGATTTCCTTGGGGAGTTGTACCATGAAGCTTAACTCGGCTGCTTCTATGCTTCCACTTAGTTGGTCGGAATTCGCCGCAATACACCCATTTGCGCCTTCAGATCAGATAGAGGGGTACTTAGAGCTCATAAAAGAACTAGAGGCTTATTTGGCTGAGATTACGGGCTTTGCTGCTACTACGCTTCAACCCAATTCGGGTGCAGCGGGTGAGTATACGGGACTGATGATTATCCGTCAGTACCATCTCTCGCGCGGCGAGGGGCATCGGAATACGATACTGATACCAGCCTCGGCGCACGGTACGAACCCTGCGAGTGCCGCTATGGCGGGAGCACACATAGTGACAGTGGCTTGCGATGCACGTGGGAATATTGATCTGGAGGATCTGCGCGCTAAGGCAAAAGAACATGCGCCTACACTCTCGGCATTTATGGTGACATACCCCTCCACGCACGGGATCTTCGAGAGCCGTATCCGCGAAATGGTAGATATCATTCATGCTGCGGGCGGGCAGGTCTATATGGATGGGGCAAACATGAATGCGCAGTGCGGACTCACGAGCCCTGGTTACATTGGGGCGGACGTCTGTCACCTCAATTTGCATAAAACCTTCGCTATACCGCACGGGGGCGGCGGTCCGGGTGTAGGTTCTGTATGTGTAGCAGCTCACTTAGTAGATTTTTTGCCGACTCACTGCCGTGTACAGGTAGGGGGTAAGCACGGCATCTCGGCTGTTTCGTCTGCTCCGTGGGGGAGTGCAAGCGTTTTGCCTATTACTTACGCCTACATCCGAATGCTCGGAGCAGAGGGATTGCGTAAAGTATCGGAGAATGCCATACTCAATGCAAATTACATCGTAGCGCGTTTGAAGGATACCTACGGCATTGTTTACTCGGGCGAAACGGGACGAGTGGGACACGAGGTAATTGTGGACTGTCGGAACTGCAAAGAGGACTACGGGGTGGAGAGTGCTGACATAGCACGTCGTTTAATGGACTACGGTTTCCATGCACCGACGCTCTCGTTCCCTGTACACGAAACTCTAATGGTGGAGCCTACGGAAAGCGAATCGAAGGCTGAGATTGATCGTTTTTGCGAGGCGTTGTTACAGATCCGTACGGAGATGATTGCTATCAGCACTGGCGAAGCAGATAAAGAGGATAACGTACTGAAGAATGCGCCGCATACGGCTATTGAAATTACTGCCGACGTTTGGGAGCATAAATATGGGCGTGAAGCAGCAGCCTACCCGTTACAATGGGTGCGCGATAATAAATTCTGGCCTACGGTAAGCCGTATTGACTCGGGGTACGGCGATCGTAACCTCGTGTGTGCGTGTGAACAATAATAGTATTAGTAGCGGCGCGTCTCTCGGGGCGCGTCGCCTTTTTTTTCGCTTAAAACTTAGCGGAGAGGAAGTCCGCAGACAAAAGTTAATACGGATCTTTGCATTGTTTCTCTCTTAGCATACAATTCTAAATATTCAAACATCATGACCTTAAAGGAAATTGTAACAAAAGCACGTACCGTGCGACGTTTCAAGGAGAATATGCCCATAACTCTTCAAACGCTCCGCGAGTTGGTTGACTTGGCGCGTCTTGCACCCTGTGGCGCTAATAAACAAGCTCTGCGCTACTATTTGGTAACGCAACCCAGTCTGCGAGAGCGTGTATTTACTACGCTTGGTTGGGCGGCTTATCTAACAGATTGGGTAGGACCTGCTGAAGGTGAGCGTCCCACAGCTTATATTATTCAAGTAGAAGAAGCCGTGAATGCCTGTTTGCGTCCTGTAGATCCAGGTTTTGCCGCGCAGAATATAATTCTTGGAGCTGCGGAAAAAGGGCTCGGGAGCTGCCTCATCGATAATGTGCAGCGTAAAGACCTCGCCGAGGTGTTAGGTTTGCCTACGGAGTGGCGAGTGGTTTACGTCATTGCTTTGGGGGTGCCCGCAGAAACGGTGGAGATCCGCCCCATAGATAGTCTGCACGGCATAAAATATTGGCGTGAGGGTATGGTGCATTGTGTGCCCAAGCATACTTTGGACGAGGTCATTTACGAGGAGGCGTAGTACATGGAAGAGGTAGGAGCTACTTTGCGCCAACAAAAGGTGGCGAGGCAATTACAGCGCGATTTTAGCGAGATGTTCCAAAATGAACTCCGAGGGCTTGCGCAGGGAGCGCTCATCTCTGTGACGGACGTCTGGATCTCGCAAGATCTCGAGCAGGCGAAGGTCTATCTCAGCATCTTTCCTAAGGAGCATGAGAAAGAAATATTTGAGAATATTCAGAGCAAAAATAAAGAGATCCGCTTCCAGTTAGGAAAACGTGTGCGGCATCAATTACGTCTCGTGCCCGAGTTACTTTTTCGCCTCGACCAGTCGTTAGACGAGGTGGAAAAGCTCGAAGAGCTCCTCGCACAAATTAAGCATCCCGAAGCGTGACCTATTGTGCAGGAGTCTTATCACAAAATAAAGACGGTACGAAAAATCTAAAGGCAAAATCGCGTAATACGAAATAGTAAATTCTGATCTGTTCGCCGATGGGGTTAGTTGCTTGGACTACTCGTTATATTCCTCGCCCGTGGTTGCATCGTATAGCACGTCTAGCAGGGAAGTTTCTTTCTCTTTTTTTACGGGGGAAACGTTACGAAGATCCCATTGATGGTTATTGTTACCGAAAGCTCCTCCCTTACGGACGTATAGAACGGCGCGAAAATGCATTGGCACCACATGCGCTGTCTCTAGAGCGCCACCGCCTAATATGGTTATATCTTTTACGCGAACTCGAGATCACTGAGCAACGTTACCACGTATTGCATATAGCGCCTGAGACTTGTCTACAACGAATGCTTAAGGCTCTCCCCTGTTTGCATTATGTGTCTGCTGATCTTGAGAGCCCATGGGCTGAAATTCATTGCGACATCCAAGCCATGCCCTTTGCATCTAATAGCTTTGAACTTGTGCTCTGTAACCATGTGCTGGAACACATTCCTGACGATAGGCAGGCTATGCGCGAGCTTTACCGAGTACTGACCCCAAATGGCGTCGCGCTACTCCTTGTACCCTTGGATGAAAACCGTGAAACGACACTCGAAGATCCTGCCATCAATACCGATGCTCTGCGTGAAAAGTTCTATGGGCAGAGAGATCATGTACGCCTTTATGGACTCGATTACGTACAGCGCTTAACCGAGGTTGGTTTTAAGGTTTCTACTTTAGACTACGCCTCACAACTCTCGCCCAAAGAGCGCGAGCGTTATTGCATCCGCCTCTCAGATAAACTCTACGTTGCTCGTAAATAACAGTTGCTGTGCGTTTCGTTTTTTTTATTGCACTCCGTTATCTTTTCTCAAAGAAGTCGCGTACCGCGATAAATGTAATATCTACCATAGCTATGGTGGGCATTGGGGTCAGTGCCATGGCTCTTGTTGTTGTGCTTTCGGTCTTCAATGGCATAACGAGTTTAGTGGGCGGCATGTATTCTTCGTTAGACACTGATCTGCGTCTAGTACCCCGCCAAGGGAAAGTCTTTTCCTGTAGTGCACAAGATCTTGCTTGGTTGCAGGCACAGCCAGAGATAACGCACGTCGGACGAACGCTCGAAGAGAATGCGCTCTTCGGTTATCAAGAAAAACAACACTTAGGTCGCTTGTTAGGTGTCGATGCTGAGTACGAACAAATGGTAGCGCTCGCCTCGCATTGTCAGGAAGGTCAATTTCTTTTGCAGCGCGGATCGCAACCACTACTAGTGCCTGCACTAGGGATGACCTATATGCTAGGTGCCTATCTGGCGCAATACGAGGGCATTACCGTTTATATGCCCAATCGTACAGCTAAGAATTGGCTTGACCCCACCACGGCTTTCCGAAAAAAGGTCATGGGATGGGAGGGTATCATCAGTGTTAATGCCGAATTTGATGAGCAAACCGTACTTGCTCCATTACACTTTGTGCAAAGTCTGCTTGCCTATGATTCTACACAAGTATCGAGCGTTGCTATCAATTTGCGCGAGAACGTTGCTCTCACTGGTATAAAAACGAGAATTGCTGAACGATTTGAAGCTCGTTGCGAGCTACAAGGACGCGATGCGCAAAATGCTTCCCTCTATCGCACAATGAAGAGTGAACGGCTGATTATTATCATAATCCTGACGTTAATTCTTTTTATTGCCATGTTTAACGTGGTGGGCTCACTTTCTATGCTCATTATTGAGAAACGCAGCGATACGTATACCATGATGTGTATGGGGGCAAATCAGTTACAGTTGCGTAATATATTTATTACAGAGGGACTCTTATTATCTGGGGTAGGCGGAACGCTCGGAATCTTTTTAGGACTTACCGTAAGTCTCCTACAGCAGTATTTTGGCTTCGTCTCATTAGGTGAGGCAACTACTTTCTCTGTTGACGCTTATCCCGTTGAGGTTCGACCGCTTGATCTTCTTTTGGTTTTTCTTTTAGTTCTTTTTTTGGGCTTCCTCGCCAGCTGGTTTACACTCCGAAGGCGCTCTGCCGTTAATCTGTAGTCCAGAATAAAAAAAGGCGTTGCATTACACAACGCCTCCGAAGTTAAACTTCTCAGAAATAAACAATACACAACTATTTTATTTCCTCCTCATATACTAGCCTCCCCTTATTCTATTACAAAGAATTCACAAGCCTTTTTCATAGCTCCCGCCTGCGAATTCAGCTCTTCTGCCGAGGTAGCCATTTCTTCACTGGCTGCCGCATTTTGTTGTATTACTTCAGAGAGCTGCTGTATCGCCGTATTGATCTGATCTACGCCCTGACGTTGTTCTTGGCTTGCCGAGGCTATTTCATAGACTAATTGCGCTGTACGTTTTACAGCAGGCAGAACATCTTCCAACCCCTGCGTAGCCGTGCGAGTATCGGAGAGTGAACGAGATGAGTAAGTTTCTATTTCGCTTGCTGCCTCCCGACTGCGCTCAGCCAGCTTTCGTATCTCAGATGCTACTACCGAGAACCCACGCCCATGTTCGCCCGCACGGGCTGCTTCTACAGCCGCATTTAGTGCCAATATATTGGTCTGCGATGCTATCTCCGAGATTATGGCAATCTTCTCTGTAATAGATTGTACCGAGCTAAGCGAATTCTGTGACAACGTGCTCAATGCCGTGATCTTCTCTTCCATATCGCGTGCGATATTCTGGGTCTGTATGGCATTCTCGGCATTCTGATCAATATTAGCTGCCATTTCTTCCATGGCACTACTTACCTCCTCCGCACTGGAGGCTTGCGTGCTTGTACCTTGCGACATCTTCTGCGATACAGAATTGAGCTGCTCACTCGCCTCACTTACATTGCCCGCTCCCTGTTTGATACTGCCTATTGCGTCACGAACGCGCTTTGTCATGCTTTCCATGGAGCAAGCCAGATCTCCAAATTCGTTCTTTTGTCGGAGGAAACGCTGCGACAGTTTTGTATTAAAATCGCCAGCCGCGCAGTACTGCATCTGTTCTACGCCCATTCTGAGAGCTCGTGTTATGGTGGAGGACGTGTATTGCGATATGACTATGGAAAAGAGTATGATAAAGATCAGAACAAAAAGAGTATAAAAGAAAATCGACTGATAGTCTGCCTTGTACACATCTACAAAATACTCGCTGATGTCATCTAGCACATCCGAACACTTCTTACTCTCGGTCGTGACCTCCTCACGCAGAGCAGAAACTTGTTTGGCTTGAGAGTATAAAACTGCTAGAGATTCTGCTACGCGATGAATATGTCCCGCAATCTCGGCATTCGGGGTAGTTTTGGTCATATTGTTAAAAAGATCAATGCATTTCGTCAAAGCCTCCACGTTATCATAGCCTCGATAATCTTGGAAATAAGCTGCCCCTTGGCATACACCCAGCATGAGGGCTGATGGTACAGTCTCCAGACGCTTCACATCGTTTAATATGGTCTCTATTCCGTCATTGACTTCCGTTAGATCGCGTTGATTGCTTCCTAAAGCAGCGGGTACGGCTTCGCTTAGCTGTCGCATGTGTTGCAACTGCTGCGTTGCGATCTTTACCTCTTCGAGCCCACCTTGTTCATTAATCTCCTGGCTGAGAGTCGCAGCGATATCTAAGCGATCTTGCGCACTATCTAGGAAGAGCACCACCTCGTTGTAATCGGATTGATTAGCATAATCCAAGTAACGATTCAGTGCGATGGTCGCTGCACTCACGTCGTAATTTGCTAAGCAGGCAGAGTAAAGCAGGCGAACAACCGAACGCGAATGTCTGTTCTGTAGTAGCAGGAACAAACCAAACGCAAAAACCAAGGCAATTATAATCCCAAAGAAAAGATTTAATCGCGCTCTAACAGAAAAACGTTTCATTATATAAATGTTTATAATGTAAATGTCGGCATTCAAAGATTCTTGCACGAGTCTAGTCAAAAAGATTTCGCTAGTAAAGATAATTAATAATTCGAAATTAAATATGTTTTTTTTTCAATATTAACAC